>JALNVF010000007.1 GCA_023231445.1 Treponema sp.
CAGGCAGCAGGTACTTGATCAGATCCGTATAATAGCGCAGAAAGAAACTAAAAACAGCGGTCTTAATGTGATTTATTACGGAGATCCGGTTCTGACAGAAAGCTCAAAAAAATTTATGATGAGTGATCTCACCGGACTTATTCCGCTTGTTGTTCTCGTCGTACTTATAACACTTTTCCTCAGCTTCAAAACTCTCGACGGTACGCTTCTTCCGCTTATATCGGTACTTATGGCTACAATCTGGACGTGCGGCTTTATGGCTGTATTCCATTTTACCTTCACCATTGTTACAAGCGTCATACCGGTTGCGCTCATCGCATGCGGTTCGGCATATGGAATTCATGTGCTTACGCATTATTACATCGCTCTGGATAATTTCAAAGGAACACTGACGAAAGAAACGCATAAACAGATTATTATGGATGGGCTTAAAGATGTCTGGATCGCTGTATTTCTTGCAGCTCTGACAACGGTTCTCGGATTTATATCACTTGTTTCAAGTCCGATCGCACCACTTCACAGTTTTGCCATCTTCACCGCTCTGGGGATTGCATTCTCTCTGCTGCTTTCTGTTATATTCATACCGGCACTTCTCATGGTAAAACCTGTCAGCAGAATCGGTCATAAGTCAAAAAGTATGCAGCATCTGACAAACAAAGTCCGTGCAAAAATGGCTGCACATGCAAACCGGCTCTCGGAAAAAGCTGCCCGTAAAAATGAAGAAGGAGAGACAGAACCTTCTGTGCTCTACAATATCTACCGGTTTTTCTGCGGAAGTAAACCGCGGCTGTATATCTTCTGTGCCTTCATAGTCCTTTTTTCCGCTATAGGGCTCTCAAAACTGCGGGTAGATACGGCACTTATTAATTACTTCCCTGCTAACTGTAAAATGCGTAAAGACATCGCATATGTCGACAAACGTTTTGCCGGTACAAACAGTGTCTACCTTATTGTAAAAGGCCCTGTACAGAAAGATGGAAAAGGCTCCCTTGTAAAAGATAAGGACGGTAATCCTGTTCTTGTTCCGGGAAGCATGACAAATCCGGAAATTCTTGAACCTGTTGATGAAATGCAGGCCTATCTTGATTCAAAATATGAAAGTATTGGTAAAATCGTGTCTTTCACTACATTCATCAAACGGATGAATCAGGTTATGCATATTCCGTCTCCTGCGGTTTCTGAACCGGCAGCACAAAAGGCTGTACCAGCAGCCGCACAGGCAGCAGACAGCAATACCGGTTTCAGTGACGATTTCGGCAGTGACTTCGGAAATGATTTCGGTTCTATGGCAGAGACTACAGCACCAGTTCCTGCAGCTGTATCAGACTATGTTGATCCGAACATCGCATATGCACAAAAACTGGCGCAGCCCATGACAGTTCAGGATGGACTTAAAATGCTTGCAGACGCATATACCGAAGCAGGCGGACGCACTGCATCCGTGCAGGATATTGTAAATGCGCTTGAAAAGAAGCTTAACTACAACGGTACGGCATACTATGAAATTCCGTATGATATAAAAAAATATCCGGTTGCCGGCAGAGAAGAACTTGCCGACCTGGTGTCCCAGTACCTGCTTCTCTTCTCAGGTTCTCTGGACCGCTTTGCCAACAATGCGCTGCAGCCTTCATGTATCCGTATTCAGGTACAGTTCCGCTCTCACAGCACGGAAGAAATGGGTGAGCTGATAAAAGATGCAAAAGCATATGCAGCCCGACACTTCCCTGTCGGATACACACTGGAGTTCACCGGAGCGGGAGAACTTGAATACACCATGACAGACATGGTTGTTTCAAGTCAGCTGCAGAGTCTGCTTATTTCTCTTATAAGCGTATTTATTGTCATCGCCATTTCATTCGGATCAGGCTGGGCAGGCATGCTCGGAGCCATACCGCTTGCATTCGCAATTATTCTTAACTACATGGTTATGGGTTTTGCCCATATCAACCTTGATCTGGTGACAAGTATAATTGCTTCTGTTGCCGTTGGTGTCGGTATTGACTATACCATTCACTTTCTCGAAACCTACCGTGCAGAGCGGGCGAAGAGCAGCGATGTCGAACTTGTTGCAAAACGGACATTCAGAAAAAGCGGCATAGGTATCGTTACAAACGCTCTTGCAGTCGGTCTTGGATTTCTGGTACTGTATTTTTCAAAATTCGTTGTTCTGCAGTTTATAGGAATTCTTGTTGCTATTGTTATGTTCACAAGCTCCGCACTCGCCATGACGGTCATTCCGGGATTTCTTACTGCGTATGATCCTAAATTCATCCGTCCAAAAGAAAAAAACATACCGGAAAAAGAACGGGTTATTGAAAACTGAATTATTCATACCGCAGCATACAGCTGCGGTTTACACTAAGTATATATTGTAAGGAGATTACTATGAAAAAGACATTACTGAAAAAAGCTGCCGTTGCAGCACTTGTTATGACTTCAGCCTGTGCGGCATTTGCAGAAGACGGACGTTCAATCATTCAAAAAGTGCTGGACGTAAAAAAGCCTGATTTTAACCACTCAATGGTGAAAATGGATTTAATTGAAAAAAACGGCAGCGTAGAGGAAAGCCGGATAATAGAAGAATTCGGCCGGCACAACAAGAATACGGATACATCAGACCTTGTAATCATTTTTAAAAACAGCACAAATAAATCGAATATCAACATCCGCTTTCTGCAGATGGAAAACAAGGGAAAAGATGATGATAAGTGGATTTACATGCCCGCGCTGCGTACGACACGCCGTGTGAACTCAAGCGAAGGTGATAAATCCTTCACGGGAACAGATGCATCGTACGACGATATGGCAACACGCGAACTTGATGATGATACACATGAACTTCTTGGAGAAGAGACGAAAAACGGTTTTGACTGCTGGAAAATAAAATCAATACCTACCGATAAAACAATGCCGAAAGCACAGTACAAATACCGCCTTCAGTGGATCGACAAAAAAACATACGTTCCGGTTTATGCGGAAATGTACGACAAAAAAAGCGGAGAACTCGAAAAAGTACTTACTGTTGAAAAACTTGAAAATATAAACGGATACGATATTCCGACTTCAAATCTTCTGACAAACGTTCAGACCGGCCATGCCACCCGTATAGCTGCCCTGCAGAATAAAGACGGAAAATATGCAATCATTCTTGACAAACAGATTCCGGACAGCGTATTCACACAAAACTTTCTGAACACAGGTAAATAAAAAAATCTGATTCACTAACTATGGGACAGCGTTCTGCTGTTCCTTTCAACTCAAAATTTATAAAGAGGCATAAAGATGAAGAAAACTGGTATCTTTGTATGTACTGCGGCCGTCTTCCTATTCGCTGCCGGCAGTGTATTTTCACAGGACGACACATCAGCCGGATTCAGCGATGACTTCAGCAGCGATTTTAATACAACAGGAACCGCCGTATCAGGAAGTTCAACAGGATCCTCTGCAGTAACAACCGGCGGAGAAGCGGAACTTAACGGACGAGTATATGTTGATGAAGAAAACTCTGACGGCAGCAAAAAATCATTCTCAGACTGGGACGCTGAAGCAACCCCGAAGGGAAAACTTGATATAAAATATGAAGGCAGCAAAACTGATGTCGAGCTCAAACTGAACTTCAATGAAGACGTATTCACAAAATATCAGGCTGACATCATCGACGAACTTACCATGCGCGCCTATCTGGGAGATTTTACGCTGGAAGGCGGAAAAATGAAAGTTGTCTGGGGAAAAGGCGACAAACTTCACGTACTGGACAATTTTAACGCAAACAACTATACCGATTTCCTTATTCCGGATTATATCGACAGAAGGCTTGCAGAACCCATGTTCCGCATCGTGTACAATGCTCCCAAAAACATAGCACAGACAAGCAGCATACGCCTCGAAGGTATTTATACACCATTCATGACAGCCGACAGATATGCGACGAGCGGCAGATGGACACCGGCGTCTTACACAGCGCTTTCAAAAAAAGTAACTCAGGTCGAAGAAAACAAGCTTGCCGGAGCATGGGCATCATATGTCACCGCACAGTCGACGTATTCTACGCTGGCATCACTCGCTTCAGAATATTCTGCAGCTGCTTCGTTATATACATTAACTAATTATGCGGATACATATAAGGCATCTTACACTGCCGCAAAAGCAGCTTACGATGCGGCAATCAAAACAGCACTTGGGAAACCGGCGGAATATACAGTAACACAGGCAGAAGAGAATAGCGCAGTTACTTCTGCAGAAACAGCACTGTCAGAATCTGCCGAAGCATATGCAACTACCCTTTCAGATGTTTCAGCATTCAGCGCAGACGACCTGTACCCTGACATGTACCAGTTGAAATACGGTCAGGCAGGCGCACGGCTTACTGCAACAACGGGAATGGTCGACTGGGGTCTGTCTTACTACTACGGCCATTATAAACAGCCGTCGGTTGACTGGAGCGGCTATATAACGTCAGCAGTGTCAAACAGCGGAGCAAGTCTTGTAAATCCGTCTCTTGATTACGACCGTCTGCAGGTATTCGGTACGGAAGGTGCGGTAACACTGGGCGGATTTAATTTCCGCGGAGAATTTGCATATAATCTTACCGACGATGTTTCCGGGGACGATCCGTGGACACACAACAATTCTCTCGGATGGGTATTCGGATTTGACAAAGACCTTCCCGTTAATAATATCAATATAAACATCCAGACAATCGGTACGTATATACTTAAAAAAGACAAGCTGGAAGACGGAACGTATAAAGCATATGACGTCGATTATGACGAAAATGGTATATACTCGAATGATAAAATCGTACTTAACATTTCGGACAGCTATAACCACGAAAAAGTAAAACCGGAAGTAAGTATTATTTATGGTATTGAACGGTCAGATTTCATTGTCATGCCTAAAATAACATACAGGGTGGCGGACGGTCTTGATATCATCGGAAAAGGTCTGTACATTACCAATTTTGATGACGACAGCAAGAGCGAGTTCAGCAGCTTTCTTAACAACAGCTTCTTCCAGCTCGGTATGAAATACACATTCTAAAATCTGAAGTACCTTATCTCTCTGCATAAACACAAAAAAGATAAGGTACCTTTACACATAGTATTGTCCTTGACACCGGAAGTTCAATTTGTTATCATAAAAAAACATTATTTAAATGTAGTTTCGGGCGGTTAACTCAGAGGTAGAGTGCTACCTTCACACGGTAGAAGTCACTGGTCCAATTCCAGTACCGCCTAAATTTAATTCCTTGTACTATACAACTATAAACTCATAAACTTCATATGTAACTAATTTGTATACAATCAGGGGAAAATATATGGCGCGTTGTAAAGTTCCATACATATTGTACTTACGTATGCTGATAAAAGTTTTTTTTTACATTCTGCGTTATACTATTACCGGAACAGAAGTTCTTTTCTATAACTTAAAAACTGGTACGTTATAGAGAATCTGTGTCAGACAGCAAAAATCTTAAAAAGTCAGGTATTTTTATCTTACGGAGAGGAAAATGCAAACAGAAAACAAAGATTTTTGTAAAATTCTTTTTTCCCCATATGCAATAAAACAAACCGGAATAATATGTAACCGCTGTAAACTTCAGATTAACGATTATACACTCGCATGTGCACCGTATGAATTATCAAAAGAAGCTGTGCAAATTCTGACATCTCTTGATCCGAGAGAATACAGTCTGTTCACCAATCGTAATAAAAGGTTCTGTCTGATTTCCTTTACTTTTCAGAATATATTTACCCAGTCGTATGAAGAAACTCTGATACGCGGGGAAATTATGAAAATAGAACCTTTAAAAGATAAAGAAAACTTTTATTTTATTAAATTGAAAATCTTCAATTGCCCTCCGGATGTTTCCCGCATGATTGACGAATATTTTAAAAACTACAGCAGTTTACAGACAGACTATGAAAAACTAAAGGACAGCTTTGTTTACATCGATGCTGAAAATATAGACATACTTCCCGTGAATACCATTTCGCTTATTGTAAAATCAAAGATAGAAAAGCATATTCTGATATACAAATTTTCAACACAAAAAATCGTATTCCTGGTACATGAAGAAAACAGCAGCATCCCTCCCGACACAGAAATAACACTCAGATTCTATTGTGAAAAATGCCGATTTGATGTTTCAGGGAATGTATTTTCACTAAAACAATACGCTCCGGATGCACTCTGCATGATCATGCAGATACCCTTTTCTCCCGAGTTAACGGAAATGGTGTCCGGATATCATAAACAGATCCTGAATGACATAGAATTACTCCAGGTTATTTGAACGCTGGTCAGTCAGAAAGTACAGCCTGTTATGGTTGACTCTGCTGGAATCGTTTGATATTATCTTCTTAGAATATATAAAGTTACATATCGGTAAAATTAAGGAGAAAAGTACTGGGATCAGTCCGATTCAAGCATCATGTAATATGCAGGAAAGTACGTTATCTGTTTCTTTTCCATCAGGAAAAAATCTTATTGTCCCTTACGGAACACCAATCAATTCGTTACTTGCAGAATTTAACGAAGAACGAGAACATATTCTTGCGGTACGGGTTAATAATGAAGTAAACCCTCTGGACAAACGTCTCGAGATTAATTCTAACTTGAAACCAGTTCTTGATAACAGCAAGGATGGAGCGCTTGTGTACCGGCGTTCGCTTTGTCTTCTTTTAGCAGCTGCATCCCATAAACTCTTTCCGGCTTCCCGGCTTTTATGCGGCCATAGCCTCGGTTACGGTTACTATTACACTCTTGAAACAGGACGGCCCGTCAGTCAGGAGGAAATAGCTTCTCTTGAAAAAGAAATGCATGCAATCGTTATGAGCAATCTGCCCATAAACACTCAGTTTCTTTCATATGCGGAAGCCGTACAATTATTCGAGGGTCTCGGACTTGTTGAAACACGTAAACAACTTAACTATTTCTGCCCTCCCCGCGTCAGAATTAATTCAATCGACGGATTCTCTGATTTATATTTTGGCCCGCTCGTTCCCTCTACAGGATTTCTCAAAGTATTCAGTCTTATGTCGTACGGCAAAGGTTTCCTTCTGCGTTTCCCAAAGTCTTCTGATCCTGCTGTACTGCCCGAATTTAAAGACCAGCCGAAACTTTTTGAAATATACAGCCGTTATAAAGAATGGGGAAAAAGAATAGGTGTAACATCGGCGGCTTCACTCAACAAACTGGTAAATGAACGAAAAGTAAATGATTTCGTTGAAATTACCGAATTATTTCAACAGAAACAATTCGCTTCTATTGCAGACAAAATAGCAAAAAGCGGCAAAGTTCGTGTCATACTTATAGCGGGCCCCTCAAGCTCAGGCAAAACAACGTCGGCAAAAAAACTAGCGCTCGAATTAGAGGCTATCGGATACCAGCCTAAAGTAATCAGTCTTGACTGTTACTATGTAGGCAGGGATCGTAATCCGAAGGATGAAAATGGAAACTATGACTATGAATGTCTTGAAGCACTTGACATTCCCCTCATCAATGAAAATCTGCTTGATTTATTCGACGGCAGAGAAGTCACCATTCCGTCATACAATTTTGCCAGCGGAGAACGATATTATGAAGATAAAAATAAAATGTACCTTGATTCAAACGATATTCTCATTATGGAAGGCATACACGGACTGAATGACAAACTTACACCGCGTATTACCCGTGAACTTAAGTTTAAAATCTACCTCTCGGCGCTTACACAGCTTAATCTTGACGATCACAACCGCATCTCGACGAGTGACAACCGCCTTATAAGGCGTATTGTCCGCGACGCGCAATTCCGGGGAAAAAGCGCTGCTGATACGATTTCCATGTGGCCGAATGTACAAAAAGGTGAACAGGAACATATTTTCCCGTTTCAGAACAACGCCAATGCGATTTTAAATACCGCACTTGACTATGAACTGGCAGTTCTTAAAGTATATGCAGAGCCGCTGCTCCGCTGTGTAAATCCGATGCAGCAGGAATATTCCGAAGCATGCAGATTATTGAGTTTTCTCAATAATTTCAGTCCGATTGCACCGACGGCAGTTCCCCCCAGATCGATTATCAGGGAATTTATAGGAGGATCAGCGTTTCATTATTAAGAAAATGCCTGTTGTCCGCAGGAATTGTATCAGAGAAAACCTAATGTTGCCGGAAATTCGATGTAGTTATATCATCTGCGGTATCCTCTTCTTCTTTATTCTCCGCCTCGTGATATTCCGCTAATTTACGTTCCCGCAACTTATGGAGTGCTTCCGTTTTTTGCATTGAATCCTGCAAAATCTTTCGTTTTTGTTCTGATACAATTTTCGCTTCCGCTATCTGTTTCAGAAGATATTCTTTCTGCTGATCAAGCAGTATAGCAAAATTATGGGCTGAATTGATCTCTCTGAAGTCCACAGATCCTTTTACACTGGTTCTTACCGCAATATTCTGGGCAGCAACTTCGTCAAGTTTCGTCTGGATTTCATGTTCCGCTGCAACCGCCTTTCCAAGTTCAATTTCTGCCTGACTTTGAAAAAACTCCCGGTATTTCATAACATCTTCAAGTTGAAAAACGAATCTTTTCATTTTTCATCTGCTGACCATTCGGGATATTCAGAATCTTCACCGTTTTTTTCTTCAGAAACCGCATCAACCATCTGTGCGGTACTCGGAAGTTCCACGGCAGGATCCTGAGTATACTCTTCTTCAGGGATAGAAATGCCGGAAAGCTCTGCGATCCTGTTAAGCGTATCTTCCATAGAACACTTTTCGTACTCTTCCTGCTTCAAAAAATCTTCAATAGCAGAATGTTTCGCAACGGCCTCATCTATTTCAGGAGAATTACCTTTCTGATAAATACCGGTCGTAATCATCATTTCGTTGTCTGCATACACAGCCATGAGCGATCGTATTTTACCACAGGCTTTCTGCGTCTGCTTCCCGGTAACACGTTTTGAAAGACGGCTTATTGATTGTAAGACATCAATTGCCGGATAATGATATGCCTGTGCAAATTTTCTGCTGAGTACGATATGTCCGTCGAGTGTACCGCGGACTTTGTCTGTTATAGGCTCGTTCATATCGTCACCGTCTACAAGTACGGTATAAAAAGCAGTTATTGATCCCTTATCGTTTGTACCCGCGCGTTCAAGCAGTTTTGGAATCATATCAAATACACTCGGAGGATACCCTTTCTGCGCAGGAGGTTCGCCGTTTGCCAATCCGATTTCACGCTGAGCCTGAGCAAAGCGTGTAACTGAATCAAACATAAGCATCACGTCCTTACCCTCATCCCGGAAATACTCTGCCACCGCAGTCGTAACATATGCTGCACGCAGACGGCATATAGACGGCTGATCACTCGTTGCCATAACAACAACAGAACGCTTTATTCCTTCTTTTCCAAGATCACGGTTAATAAAATCAAGAACTTCGCGTCCCCGTTCGCCTATAAGACCTATAACATTTATATCCGCGTCCGTATTACGCGCAATCATGCTTATTAATGTCGATTTTCCTACACCCGACCCTGCAAAAATTCCCAGCCGCTGCCCCTTTCCGACTGTCAGCAGAGAATCTATCGCACGTACCCCGGTCGTTATACGCCTATTCACGGGCTGCCGCTTCATTGGATCAGGTGGAGATGCAACAGCCGGATAATATGCTGCAGGAGCAATCTCTCCGAGTCCGTCACAAGGCCTTCCTGTAGCATCAATAACCCGGCCAAGAAGATTCATCCCGACAGGGACACGCAGAACGCTCCCCGAAGCTGTTACTTCGCAACCGACTTCAAGACCTTTTGTATCTCCGTAGGCTGTAAGTTTTACCGTATTTCCGTCAAGTCCGACAACTTCCGCCATAAGTTTCTGATTACTGTCAGGCAGTTTAATCGAACACATTTCTCCTATAACAGAACGGGGACCTTTACTTGTAATTTCAAGCCCATTTACCGCAGAAACATGCCCGACATACAGAATCGGTTCAGCCTCCTGAGCTGCTTTGAGATATTTTGAAAAATCAAATTCTCCTGTATATGATGAACGCATTTTCCCACCCGCGGTAAATCAGCGTGTTTTTAATTATCCGGTGTGATAACGTCTGACTTTGCAAGCGTCTTCACAGGGGAAATTTCCATAATTTTGTTCTCAAGCTCCATAAGCTGACTGGAAATACGGGCATCTATTGCACCAAAATCCGTTTCGACTATGCAACCGCCTTTCTCAACGGAAGAATCTTCGACAACGGTAATTCCTTTTATATTTTCCACCCGTTTAATAAATTCGTCTGTATGTTCTGTAGTAAGTTTTACATCCTCAAGATTAACACGCAGGGTAACTTCTCCGCGCCCCTTTACTTTTTTAAGAGCTGCAAGAACATTACTCATAATAATACTTTTCTGATTTTCGGAAATAATTTTGACAACTTTTCGCGTCATAAGAATAACCAGCTCAACTATCTGAGTTTCCGTATCGCGGAGAATTTCTTCCCGCCGCTGCATGACAGAATCCAGAACTTTGTGCATACGTTCTATAAGCCGGTTAACTTCGCCTTCTCCGTCTTTATATCCTTCATCGCGGCCTTCTTCATATCCTTTGTTATGTGCATCAGATTCGATTTTCTGCTCTTGAACTTTAGCATCCTGAATAATCTGCTGTGCCTGTTCCTGCGCTTTCTTAATAACTTCCTCTGCTGTCTGCTGCGCATCAGCTTTTACAATATTAGCCTGATCAGTCTGACGCTTAACTTCACCAAATGCTGCGTTTTCTGCTTTTTTTACAATTTCATCTGCAGAAGCCTGAGCGTCAGCAAGCATTTTCTGTTTCTCAATTTCCCAATTCTTCTTATACGCTTCCGCTTCACGTCTTAATTCGTCGGCAGTCGGACCGGCATACTCCGGAACAGCTTCAATTTCCTCTTCCTGTGCAGGTTTGAAATCGTGAACAAGTTTGAGCATTACTTCGCCCTTCTGCGATTTTATCTCACTGGGGCGGAATACAGTTTTTGCCATCAGCTTCCTCTATTTGCTTATCAGGTTACAAGTTCGTCTTCGCCGGAACGTGCAATAACAATCTCGCCGGAATCTTCAAGCCGTCTGATCGTAGAAACGATTTTCTGCTGAGACTCCTCGACGTCCTTCAAACGGACAGGTCCCATAAATTCCATATCTTCCTTGAGCATACTTGCTGCGCGTTTCGACATATTTCTGAATATTTTGTCCTGCACTTCCGTATCGACGGACTTGAGAGCCTTTGCAAGCTCCTGAGTGTCGACTTCGCGAAGTACTTTCTGAATAGCGCGGTCGTCGAGCATAACAATATCCTCGAAAACGAACATTTTCTTTTTGATTTCTTCTGCAAGGTCCGGATCATCCTCTTCAAGAGATTCAATGATTGCCTTCTCCGAAGAACGGTCAACAAGGTTAAGAATTTCGACAATACTGTCAACACCACCGGCAGCTGTATAATCCTCACTGGACAGTGTGGAAAGTTTTTTCTCGAGAACACGCTCAACTTCACGAAGGACGTCAGGTGACGTACGATCCATTGTGGCAAGACGTTTTGAAACCTCCGGCTGCATTTCTTCCGGAAGATTCTGCAAAATGACCGCAGCCTTTCCTGGTTCCAGATATGCCAGGATAAGTGCAATCGTCTGCGGATATTCCTGCTGAATAAAGTTCAATAGATGAGCCGGATCCGTACGGCGGATAAAATCAAACGGACGCACCTGCAGAGAGCTTGTAAGTCTGTTAATAATATCAATAGCCTTCTGACTGCCAAGCGATTTTTCAAGCAGTTCACGAGCATAATCAATACCGCCCGTCGTAATGAAATTCTGTGCATTCATAAGTTCCTGAAATTCTTCAAGAACAGCATCCTTAAACTCCGCATCGACAGTTTCAAGTCGTGCTATTTCAAAGGTCAGCGTTTCAACTTCATCTTCCCGCAGATGCTTCATTATTTCTGCAGAAACATCACTCCCCAGAGAAACGAGGAATATTGCTGCTTTCTGACGGCCTGTAAGGCTTTTATAATCTTTCGCATTTTTCTTTCCACCAGCCGAAGTAGCAGGCTTCAGACTTCCCGGTTTAGGAATGGGTTTTGGGTTGTCTTTCTTAGCTGCAGGTGCTGCAGCAGTCTTTGCTTCTTCAGCCATACTCTTACTCCTCCATCAACCATGTACGAATGAGCATAGCAACATCCTCTGGATGTTCCTTCGCCATAGCGATCGCGTTTTCCTGAAGTTCGGCACGACGCGACTCTTCGACAGACATCGTAACTTCCATACCGTCCTCTTTTGCATCCCACAACGCCTGTTCGCGGGCTGCCTGCTGCTTTCTGAGGAGTTCTTCGTCGCGGAGTCTTTTCCGCCGCTCAATCTCCCTGCTTACAAAACGGAAAACAATAAATCCGATAAGTACAACTGCTATTGCGGCAAGTACAAGCAGAATCGTACGGCGCGTCTGAAGTGCCTTGAAATACGCCTCGTCGGCCGCTGCGAACTGCGCTGTACGGTCGAATTGAATATTAGTAACCGTTACACGGTAATTTCTGCTTTTATCATATCCGACAGCATCCTGTACATAATTCGCCAGCTGCTCAAGTGTTTCTTTCGGAACAGAAGTATATACACGTTTGATTGAACCGTCATCATTTATTATATAATTATGATTTTTAGGATCTTTAGGTGTTGTCCATACACCGTCGATATTGACTGCCACGGTAACGCGGTCAATCTGAGGACTGACTTCTTCCTGTGTCTTTGTCGTATTTACGACGTTATTCTGTGTTACACCCGTCTCTGTAGATTTTCCGATAACGTTTGACATATCAGAATATACCGGCGGCGTCTGACCTTCAGTACCTGTCGGTCCCTCAGGATTATAGCCGGTACCCTGCCATTCCTTCGTAACAGTCTGCTGTGAAATCGGCAGTGTATCACGGTATTCAGAATCATCATACGGTGTATCAGGATTATCCTTCTTAATAACGATAGGAGAATAGATTGTAGAATCGGTCGTTTTTTTTGACATATCCATGTCGATTTTAATGTCAAGATCCCGTACACGGTCAGCGGTAAGAGTACTCTGCAGTGACTTAAGAATTTTTGCACGATACTGCGTCTCAAGCTTCTGAATAAGCCGCTGCTGTTTTGCAACAATATCTACCCGGTCACTCTCGGACATTCCTGCAAAATCATTAAGGATGTTACCGTCCGCATCTGCAATCGTAATATTATCCGGCTGCAGCCCTTCTACCGCCATCTGCACAAGACGCTGTATGCCAAGAATACGCTTGCGGTCAGAAAGGAGCGAACTTGCAGGTTTTACACGCAGAATTATACTGGCTGTGACTGGATTCTGATCGGCAGAAAACAATTTGTCATCGGGCAGTACAATATTTACATCGGCACTTGTTACATCGTCAAGCGCTTCTATATGCTGCTTTACAGTCTGCGTAATCGCATTTTTTAATTTTACGTTTTGTTCAGCATCCGTTGTTGACCAGCTTCTGTTGTAGAAACTTGCAAACGGATCAATATTCGACGGAACAAGACCTTCACTGATAAGAACGTCACGCATGCGGCGTGCTGTTTTTTCGTCAGCAACAGAAATATAGCCGTCATCTGTCGTATTGGCTGAGACATTCTGTTCATTTAATTTATCGAGAATCTTCGTACGTGAAGTTTCATCGGTGACAGGCGCGTTAAAAAGACGAACCGTCGTCGGTTTAGCAGAAAGCGTCGTTGCGAGAATGATTGCTACGATTACAGCGGCAATAACAGCGAACAGAATTATCTTCTGTACAGTTGAACCTTTTGCCCATAAATCTTTTATAGATGCTGTCAGCTTTTTAAGCCATTCGTTCATCTGTCCCCTCCCGTGAACGAATTGTTAAAACTATTATCTTATCTATTGTATCATCTTTATAGATATTTGAAAAGAGATGTTTTCAAAAGCCATAAGACCTTGCATTATCTTTAATATTAAGCAGAATAACTGAATTCTATCGTGTCGTTGTAATCTCGTTCCAGCCCGTGACTATGCGGTCAATAACAGTTTGAGCCAGATTAAACGACATACGGGCTTTTGCCATTGCAACTGTCACATCCTGCGGGTCGACAGAATCGGGATTGGTCAAAACCTGCTGTTCAAGATTCGTTACATCGGTCTGCTGACTGTTCATTGAGTTCATAGCATTGAGCAGATAATCTTCAAAATTAAGCTGTGTTTTTGCAGCACTTTTCTCTGCTGCCGACGGAATGTCATTAAAAGGAGCACCTGCAATATCTGAAAGTTTAGCAGTTCCTGTATGAGCTGGATTAGTCCGGGTCATCTGTAATGTATTAAATTCCGGAATTTTCATTTTCCCCTCCGCTTTATTACCGTATCATCAGTATACAGTAAATTACCTGCCTATTTCCAGAGCCGAAGAAAACATGTCCTTTGCTCCCTCAATAACTGTCGAATTTGCCTCATATGCACGGGAAGCCGAAATAAGATCAACCATTTCGTCTACAATGTTGACGTTAGGATATTCAACATATCCCTTATTCGGTCCGGATTTTATCGCATCCGGATGTGTCGGATCGTAAACAAGACGTCCTGCGGTATCCGTATCTTTTACAATTTTTAGAACTTTTACACCTTTTCCGGGACCGTTATCAAGATCTTCAGGAGTAAACGGAGAACGCCACTGTGTTGTCTTATCGCCAACAGCCTCAAATATAACACAGGACCGTTTAAACGGCCCCCCTTCCTGAGTGCGTGTTGTAGAGGCGTTTGCAATATTATTCGAAATGACATCAGAGCGTAATCGTTCCGCACTCATTCCCGTAGCAGCAACATTTATACTGGTAAAAAGTCCCATAAGCAGCTCCCTTAAAAAATTCCGGCATACCTGCCATAAACGGCATCCATTTTTTTATTCCAGCGCCACGGATGGCGCGTCGTTAACCTGTATCACATCCAGAATTTAGCGCCAAGGATGGCGCGTCATTCACTTGTATCACATCTCGCGAGTTATGCTATGCATAACTCGCAAAACAAAAAAGCCATGGATGGCTTTTTTGCGTCTATTTCTTCATTGCAGTATTAACCTGCGAAAATTCAAAATTTGTCAGCTCTGAAAGTAATTTATACTGCATCTGTGTCTGAAGAACAATCATGGCTTCGGTTTCCGCGTCGACGTTATTTCCGTTTGCCTTGCTTGTCGTTGTATAATCAAGAACACGGCGCGGCTGTACCTCACGATAGTCATACGGTTCATTTAAAGCTATATGACGGTCATCAGTACGGGTAAGCTGAAAACCGTTCTTAGCAGATTCTTCGGATTCAAAAGCCCGTTTGAGTTCACTCTCAAAATTAACGACGGACCGTTTGAAATTCGGTACTTCACTATTAGCCATATTATTGGCAGAAACCTGATACCGCAGTGAATCAACATCCATCCCGCGGTGCAGTAAATCTACTGATCTCGTAAAGGTATTCATATCTCTATTATCGACAGATAAAAACACATATTTAGAAAGATTTTATTTTTTTAACCAATAAAGACGGCCTTTACCAGACTATAAGATTGCCGCCGTATGTCAATCCTGCACCAAATCCAATCGTCATTATAATATCCCCCTTTCTGAGAGAACCTTCACGGGCAAGTTCGTCGAGTGCCAGCGGGACGGAAGCTGTTGAAGTATTTGCATATTTTTCGATATTAAGAAAGAATTTATCCATACCGATGCCGAGACGCTTCGCAGCCGCACTGATTATGCGTTCGTTCGCCTGATGCGGAATAATGCGTGCCACCTGATCCATACGAAGATTTTCTGATTCAAGAAGTCTCTGTATCGTATTTGTAACAGTATTCACCGCAAACAGATAAACTGCCTGTCCGTTCATCTCTATATGAGATGGTACTTCGACAACTTCACCCTTCAGAAACGGTTCTCGCGTACCGCCCCTGCGGAGCATAAGATAATCAGAACCGGATCCATCCGCTCCTAAAACCGAGCGGATTATGCCTCTCCCTGCCGGACCAGTGGAAGGTGATTCAGTCGACTCAAGAAGCACTGCGCCTGCTCCATCGCCGAATAAAACACATGTATTCCGGTCAGTCCAGTCGGTAATGCGGGACAGGGTATCTGCTCCGATGACAAGTGCCTTTTTTCTGCATCCGGAAGCCATCATACAGGCAGCCGTATCCAGTGCATAAATAAATCCGGTACAGCCTGCTGTTAAATCCATTGCAGCAGCATTTTTAGCGCCGATTCTGTTCTGAACTATACAGGCAACGGACGGGAATCCCGGGTAATCAGGAGAAGCCGTAGACACAATAATAAGATCGATATCAGCGGCTGCACGGCCGGGATTTTCAGGATCAACAGTACGCAGAACATTCATTGCAGCTTCATATGCGAGATCACTTGTTGCCTGTTCATCACGGGCAATATGACGCGAACCAATACCCGTATGCGAACGGATCCATTCGTCTGAAGTATCAACTGTTTTTGCAAGATCATCGTTCGTTACTATTCTTTCCGGTACATAGCTGCCGGTAGCGGTAATTTCAATTGCCATAAAAAAACTCCTTAAAAAATGCAACTTTCTCAGGTAAAACAGCATCAAATATATAAAGCTAATGGAAATATAACTAAAATACATATTTTGTCAATATGTCATATTGACAAAATGTATAAAAATGTCGTAAAAAAAAGACGGAAAATACTGATTTACCTATAATTTTTCTGTTTACTCAGAAAAATACCGTATTATTTCACGAAATACTAAGTGGGGGTACACATGAAACGAGGAAAAATTACCATCGACGATGAGCGGTGTAAAGGATGTGGTTTGTGCGTCAGAGCCTGTCCCATGCACCTGATTGCAGCAGGAACTTCAGAAAATTCCACTGGAATATTTCCGGTCATATTTTTAGGAAAACCGGATACTAATTCTGAAAATTGTATTGCATGCGGTTCCTGTTACGAAGTATGCCCAGATACGGCAATTGAGGTATATGAACTGGAAGGAGATGACAAGTGAACAGAGAACAGATGGTTTTAATGAAAGGAAATGAGGCTATAGCTGAATCGGCAATCAGAGCCGGCTGTGGAGCATATTTCGGATATCCGATAACTCCTCAGAATGAGCTTATCGCATGGATGGCGTGTCATATGCCGGAAGCAAACAGAATTTTCATTCAGGCAGAAAGCGAACTTGCGGCAATCAATATGGTCTACGGTGCGGCAGGCACAGGAATAAGGGCAATGACCAGTTCCTCAAGTCCCGGTATATCACTGAAACAGGAAGGTATTTCCTATGCAGCAGGAGCAGACCTGCCGTGTGTTTATGTAAATATGGTCCGGGGTGGTCCGGGACTTGGATCAATTGCTCCTGCACAGAGCGATTATTTTCAATCTACCAGAGGCGGGGGACACGGAGATTATCATGTTATTGTTCTTGCCCCGAAAAGTGTACAGGAAGCGGCCGACCTCACCTGTCTCGCTTTTGATCTGGCCGACAAATGGCGGATGCCCGCCATGATTCTCGGAGACGGAATGATCGGACAAATGATGGAAAGTATTACACTCCCTGAATATAAGGATCCTGCTTCACTGGCGGCTAAATCAGAATGGTCCGTAGGACATATGCATCAGACGCACCGGAAACCGCACCGTATAACATCAATCATTCTTGATCCCGAAGAACTTGAACGGAAAATCCGTTCAAGATATGAGCGGTATAAAAAGATAGAAGCAGAAGAAGTACGATTTGAAGAAAAAAACTGTGCAGATGCAGATATTATACTCATTGCATACGGTACCGCGGCACGTGTCTGTCAGGGTGCCCAGCAGACAGCTGCCGGACAGGGGATAAAAGTCGGACTCTTTCGGCCAATAACACTCTGGCCGTTTCCGTATACCGAACTTGAGGCAATCTCTAAAAAAGGAAAACCTGTCCTTGTTGTCGAAATGAGTATGGGACAGATGATTGAGGACGTACGCCTGTCGGTACATGATAAAGTACCGGTAAATCTGCTTTCGCATGCAGGCGGTGTAATTCCAACTGAAGAAGAAGTTTTTGAACGGCTCCAGTCGATTGTATCGGGAGGATCAAAATGAAGAAAACTTATACACATCCGGAATCTCTGATAAGGGTACAGACAAAATACTGTGCAGGCTGCGGTCATGGAGTTGTGCACCGGATTATTGCAGAACTTGTTGATGAAATGTCTCTCAGAGAAAAGACGGTTATTACAAATCCTGTCGGTTGTGCCATATGGGCAGATCTGTATTTTGATTTTGACTCCGTCCAGCCGGCACACGGCAGAACTCCGGCGGCTGCAAGCGCCATAAAGCGGATTTTGAAAGATCACCTGGTCGTCTGTTATCAGGGTGACGGAGATCTGGCGGCAATAGGAACAGCAGAAACAGTACACGCTGCCAACAGAGGAGAACAATTCACAACGATTTTTATAAACAACGCAATTTACGGAATGACAGGAGGTCAGATGGCGCCGACAACACTCGTCCATCAGAAAGCAGCTACAGCCCCGCTCGGCCGTGATCCTGAATTTCCGGCAGGAATGGGCTATCCGATAAGAATGCTGGAAATGCTCGCAACACTGCAGGGGACGACATATCTGGCCCGCGGTGCTGCCGATACAGCAGCACATGTGCGGCAGCTGAAATCGTACATACGGACGGCATTCGAGGCTCAAATGGCCGGATTCGGTTCCAGTATGGTGGAAGTACTGTCTCCCTGTCCGACTAACTGGGGAGTTACTCCTGTACAGGCAGTAGACATGATTGCGGATAAAATGATTCCCTGTTATCCGCTTGGAGAAATAAAGAATACCCTGCCGGATACATTTCGTAAAAAACAGAAAGGGGGTGCACAATGACGGAAAAAACTTTTTTTACAGGATTCGGCGGACAAGGTATTGTATCACTGGGGCAGATATGGGCGTTCTGTGCCATGAAGGAAGGGAAAAACGTAACCTTCTTTCCTTTCTATGGTGCTGAAAAACGCGGTGGGATAGCCAGGGCAAACGTTATTATTTCAGATACGGAAATTGCGAGCCCTGTCATTTCGAAAGCCGATTCGGTCGTCGCTATGAATCAGGACAGCATTGCCGCTGCAGAACTCATGGCAAAACCGCACGGCTGTATAATTATCAATTCGACGCTCATTACAACACCACCTGCCAGGACAGACGTCAAAATCATTAGTATTCCGGCTACAGATATAGCCAGAGAACTCGGAAATGACAAAAGTGCAAACATGGTCATGCTTGGCGCTCTTGCCGCAGTAACAAAAGCTCTGACGCTGGCAGGGACAGAATCTTTCTTAAAAGATTTCTTTTCTGAAGAAAAACAGTATCTGGTTCCGATAAACAGTAAGGCAATAACCGCAGGAAAAGAAGCAGCATACAGGGCTTAAAAGTCCCATCCCCCTCCCCGGGGGACGGGGGATCAGTCAGCCCCTCTGTACTAATAAAATACTTATTATTTAACCGTTAGAGAATATAGCGCGACAAATCCTGATCCGCTACAAGTCCGTCAAGTTTCTCATCAACGTACTTCGCGTCAATATTCACTGTCTCACCATTATGTTCATCGGCACTGAAAGAAATATCGTCAAGAACCTTTTCCATAATCGTATGAAGACGGCGGGCACCAATATTCTCGCTGCGGCTGTTAACATCTTCTGCAAGAAAACTCATACGGTCGATTGAATCAGCTGCAAAGTTAATTGTCACACCTTCTGTTGCAAGCAGGGCTGCATACTGCTTTGTAAGTGCATTTTTGGGTTCCGTAAGGATACGGCGGAAATCTTCCTGTTTCAGTGCATCAAGCTCTACGCGAAGCGGAAAGCGTCCCTGCAGTTCCGGAATAAGATCGCTCGGCGCAGATACACTGAACGCACCGGCTGCAATAAACAGAATATGAGTCGTGTCTATTACGCCGTATTTTGTGTTTACGTTACTTCCCTCAACGATCGGAAGAATATCGCGCTGTACACCTTCACGGGAAACGTCCTGTCCGTGGCTTTCACTTTTTTTTGTTGCAATTTTATCTATTTCATCGATAAAAACAATACCGTTCTGCTGTACACGTTTCTTCGCCTCTTCAGCAACCTTATCAGAATCGATCATACTGTCCAGTACTTCTTCGGTGATTATCTTTCGTCCTTCCCGGATTGTGACAGTACGGTGTTTTGGTCTGTTTCCTCCTGAAAGCATGCCTGCAATATTCTGCATACCGCTTTCAAAATCCTCCATATTTCCGCCTGCAATAATCTCCATATTAGGCATCTGGAACTGCGGGCGTATAATAATTTCTATCTCACGATCCTCAAGTTTCCCGTCACGTAGCATCTGGCGGAACTTTCGACGGGTAGAATCTTCACTCTCCGTACCGCCGCCGGCAGCTGTGCCGTCGGTAACATTCGTGGTGTCGACAACAGTTTTACCATCCGCGCCAGAGACAGGTTTTATAACCGGACCACCAAAAATATTACCCAGTACGGCACCATCTTTTTTTTCATTTGCGCGTGCTCTCCGGTCTTTTTCGGATGTCCCGGGCAGGAGTAGATCGAGAAGTCTGTCCTCAACAACAGGCACACTCTTTTCTCGGAGCATTTCCTCCATTTCGGCTTTCACGTCATTATACCCCACAGCCATCAAATCGCGTATCATGGATTCAACATCCCGTCCTACATAACCTACTTCAGTATACTTTGTCGCTTCAACTTTTAAAAACGGAGCCCCGCAAAGTTTTGCAAGACGACGGGCAATTTCTGTTTTTCCGACTCCTGTCGGACCAATCATGAGTATATTCTTCGGTGCAACTTCGTCACGAATCTCTTCAGGAAGTTTGAGCCGGCGATAACGGTTTCGAAGTGCAATGGCAACTGCACGTTTTGCCTTTGTCTGTCCGATAATATACTGATCAAGCTTTTCCACAATTTCCTTTGGTGTTAAATCAGAATGCACTTCCGGCAGTGTCTTATTCTCCTCTGGCATCACGCTTCCTCCACTAGTACAGTGTCATTTGTATAAATACATATTTTTCCTGCTATTGCAAGACTTTTTTGTGCGATCTCCTTCGCGTTCATATCGGAACACTCAAGATACGCAAGCGCAGCGGAATATGCATAATTTCCGCCGCTGCCGATCGCACATACATTATTTTCCGGTTCAATGACATTCCCGTCTCCCGAAATAAGCAGTATTTTTTCACTGTTTGCAACAAGCAGCTCCGCCTCAAGCTTTTGAAGAGAACGGTCTGTACGCCACATCTTCGCAAGTTCAACCGCAGAACGCATAATATCACCGTTATATTCCTTGAGTTTTTCCTCGAACTTATCAAAAAGCGTAAATGCGTCAGCCACAGAACCGGCAAATCCTGTAAGAATTTTACCGTCATATATTTTCCGGACTTTCCGTGCATTTCCTTTTACTACTGTATTACCGGCGGTGACTTGACCATCACCTGCCATCGCTACTTTTCCGTCACGCCGCACAGCTATTACGGTCGTGCTGCGTATTTTTGGAAATTTTTTACTCATTATCTTTACCTCCATGGGGATGTGCTTTATTGTACATATCTATCAGACGTTCTGTCGTAATATGTGTATATCGCTGTGTCGTTGAAATACTTGCATGTCCGAGAAGTTCCTGCACAACCCGTACATCAGCACCGGAAGAAAGCATTGCCGTAGCAAACGTATGCCGGAGTGCATGAGGCGATATATGATGATTAGTTCCTTCCGGTCCGGAATAGCGTGCAACAATCCATTGTATTCCGTGCGGAGTAAGAGCTGTTCCCTGTTGATTTACAAATATCCGGCTGACCGTATCATCCATATGTTTATCTGCAAATAATTTTTTCCGGTCGTTAAGATAGATTTTAAAAGCATTTCGCGCATCATCTTCAAAATATACCCGACGATCCTTTTTACCCTTGCCTGTGACTACAGCAGAACTGTAATCTTCTGCCATATCGTCAAACTTCAAAAATGCAAGTTCGCTTACACGGCATCCGGATGAATAAAGCATCTCGATAATAGCACTATCCCTCGACTGCCACAGTATTTCGTGTTTTTCAGGCTCATGGCACAGTTCATCGACTTCCGGACCGGTTAGGAAACGAGGCAAATGCCGGGGCATTCGTATTGTTTTAATTTCCAATGCCGGATTAGTTTGAATATACTCAAATTTTCTGCAATAGGCAAAAAAAGTTCTCACAGCAGCAATAAAACGGTTTATTGTCGAAGCTGCTTTTTTTTCTCTTGAAAGATTTCCGATACACGAACGTATATTTTCCGGAGTCACACTGGTGATGAAACAGTCACTTCCCAGAAAATGAATAAGTTGAGAAAGATCATTTCTATACGCCGTTACAGAATTTTCAGAAAGACCCTTCACAGCATCAAGATACAACAGGAATTCTTCTGCGCAGCATTGAAGTGTCACCGTTACATCCATGTATTATGCCTGATCATCGTCGGGCGCGGTATTCTCCTGAGCGGCAGTCGTTTCATCGGCAGCAACCGCGTCGTCGGCTGAGTGCAGATAATCGCAATCCGGATTGATACACGATTTATATGTACCATTTTTTTTATCGAATTTTTCGACAAGAAACCAGCCGCATTTCGGACAGTACTGATCGATCGGTTTAAAATGGGTAATAAAATTGCATTTCGGATAATTCGTACAACCGTAAAATTCCTTTCCACGTCCTTTTGTCTTACGTGCAACAATTTCACCGTTGCATCCGGGCATCGGACATTTTGCAAGCGGAATAGAACGGGTATTATGACATTCAGGAAATCCCGAGCACGCTAGAAAATAACCGAACCGGCCAAGCTTTTTTATCATCGGTTTGCCGCACTTTTCGCATATTTTATTAGTAGGCTCGTCAAGAAATCCCTTGATGCTTTCCTGCGTCGTCATTACTTCGTCTACACGTTTTTTAAACGGTGCGTAAAAATCCCCTATCATAGTATTCCATATGAGCTGATCCTGCTCTACTTTATCAAGATCATTCTCGACCTGTGCCGTAAAATGTTCGTTAATAACATCCGGAAATGACTCAACAAGAATTTTGCATATCATTCTTCCGAGTTGAGTCGGCACAAGCTGTTTATTCGTCCGCGTAACATAATAGCGGTCAAGCAGTACTGAAATTATAGGTGCATACGTAGACGGACGGCCGATACCTTTTTCCTCAAGTGTACGGACAATCGACGCATCTGTATAACGCGCCGGTCCCTGCGTAAAATGCTGCTCCGGATAAAATTTTCTGCATTCTATTTTTTCTCCCTCTTTCAGTGAAGGAAGATTTCCGGTTTTGTCTTCTTTTGAAGAAAGCAGCTTTATGACGTCATAAAAACCTTTTTCAACAATTTTTCCCGCCGAGACGCGGAACACCGCGTCTCCAGCCGTAATTTCAACGCTTGTGGTCCGTGTTTTTGCATTATTCATCTGGCTTGAAACGAAACGCTCCCAGATAATTGTGTACAGACGAAGCTGATCACGCGTAAGATATTCCTTTAAGGAATCAGGCGTATAGGAAACATATGTCGGACGAATACCTTCATGCGCATCCTGAGCTTCTTTTCCCACTTCGTATTTTATTGCTTCAGGGGGCAGATCGTCAGGATGGTTCTTTGAAAGCCAGTCACGCACATCACTGAGCGCGGTCTGCGAAATACGCACTGAATCTGTACGCATATAAGTAATAAGACCGACACGGCTCGTCCCGATATTCACACCCTCATACAGCTGCTGAGCTATCTGCATCGTTTTACGGGATGTATAACCGAGTCTGTTGGCTGCAGCCTGCTGCAGCTTTGACGTTGTAAAAGGAGGTTTCGGACGAACAGATTTATCTGTATCCTTTACACTTGTTACGGCACACTCCGAACTTTTTATCAGATTGATTATATCGTTTACAGACTGTTCGCTTTTTAATTCAGCTTTTTCACCTTTATATAAAACAAGTTGTGCCGTAAATATCGTTTTGCCTTTTGCAAAATCAGCATCAAGTGACCAGTATTCTTCCGGCATAAAATGCTCTACCTCATCCTCTCTTTCGCTGATAAGGCGCAGAGCCACCGACTGAACACGTCCCGCGGAAAGACCGTTTTTTACTTTACTCCAGAGAAGAGGGCTTAGATTATAACCAACAAGCCGATCAAGTACACGGCGCGCTTTCTGAGCATTCACTTTGCTTTCGATTATATTTCCCGGATGCAATACAGCTTCCTTAATTGCAATAGGTGTAATCTCATTGAATACGATACGGTTAATGGGAGCTGTTGTTCTGGTCTTTAATGCATTATTCAAATGCCATGCAATCGCTTCTCCCTCGCGGTCATTATCACTTGCCAGAAGAACCTTGTCGGCTTTCTTTGCATCATGCTGGAGTTCTTTAAGTAATTTTGCCCGTCCCCTCACGGTAATATATTCAGGCTGAAAATCATGTTCAACATCGATTGCAAGACGGGATTTCGGCAGATCTATAAGGTGTCCCATAGAAGCTTTTACCGTATATCCTGGTCCCAGATATTTTTCAATTGTATGGGCTTTTGCAGGCGACTCTACAATAACAAGAGTTGATTGTGCTTTTCTTATCTTTGAAGCAGTCTTCTTTGCTGCAGGAGCAGCAGCCTTCTTTTCTGCTGCAATATCTGTAGTAGTTGTTGTTTCAGCCATATCATCCTTCTTTTGAACTGTCTCCGTCAAAAAGCGGAAGCTGTCCGTCTTTATTTTTTTGCATCGTACTACGCATTCCCGGTATCTCCGCAAGGCAACGGCAGTAATCAGCATAATCTTTTATTACCGGAGCTCCATCTGAAAGATATTTCTCCGGCGTATTTTCAATTTTATGTTTTGCAGCTTTTCCGGCTGCAAAATCATTCTCAAGTTCAGCCCGAATCCGGGCAGAAACCACAGCTGCATTCTTAGTAAATGCAGCTGCATGAAACATAACATCCCTGTTGTAATCAACCGCATATTCCGCAGTTAACAAAGCCCCGCTTCCGGGGGGAGCTTCAACCACGACCGTTGCAGGCGAAAGCGCTGCAATAATGCGGTTACGGTGCACAAAACGCCACGATTCGACCGGTGTTCCCGGCATATATTCGCTCACAAGACAACCGCCGGTTGTAAGAATACGCTCTGCAAGTTTTTTATGGTTTGCAGGCACAATCGTATCCGGTCCGCACGGCAGCACAGCCACAGTTCCGCCGCACTGTACAGGATTTTCTGTCTCCCGTTTATCAAAACAAGCCTTAACTGCTCCGCTATGAGCAGCACCGTCTATGCCGTCTGCAAGTCCTGAAACGACAGCAACGCCGTCCATTACCGCATCATAGGCAAAAGAATATGCCGCAGCCTTTCCTTCCGGAGTCATCCGGCGTGTTCCCACGACAGATACAGTACGGTCTGTCAGACATCTGCCGTTTCCTCTGAAAAAAAGCATGAATGGCGCATTTACAGTTTCACGTAAAAGCGCCGGATATGCAGCATCAGTATTAAACAGAGGTGCGATCGAATATGCTTCCATGACATGCTGCGCAATCAGGGCACGCTTAAAATTGTCTTTTCCGTTCCACCGTTCAGAACGGCAGGAACGCCCTACAATCTTAGAGATGTCTTTTATAGACAGTAACGCAAGGGCATCTGAATTGTCAAGATTCTTCCATATAATATTTTTTTCGTTAAATGTGAGAAATGTAATTCCGGAAACAAAAAGAGGAAGCAGTATATCGGGCTGTTTACTGCCCATATGATGAATCCAATACCTGTTTTTTATTTTCCTGAGCAGCAGCTTTTTTTTCAGGATCTTTCGTAGTTTTTATAATATCATCATACATATCTGCCACTTTCTGCATCTGTCCGCCGCGGTAATATGCATTGGCAAGTACAAATTTGGCGTCAGTATGCCCTTTATCAATCGTCAGAAGCCTTTCAAGATACGGAATTGCCTTGTCACTCTCATCCAGTTCAAACACATACAAAACACCAAGTCCATACATTGCCCGTACATATTTCGGCTCTATCGTTACTGCCCGAAGATATGCCGATTCGGCAAGTTTTAAATAATTAAATTTTTTCTCCGGATTTGCAACAGCATCATAATCAAGTGCCGAATGAGCCATATAACCGGCACATACACCAACGTAATAATACAGATTCTGATTATCCGGATAGAATTCAATTGCCTTCTGATAACACTTTAGTGCTTCACCGTACATCTTCTGGTCAAGATAGCGGGAACCAAGAATTTTGTACCAGATGCCTATCTGCTGCTGTGCAAGTTCCATATCGGCAACCCGCTTTTCATATTTTTTAATCGCCGTTTTATATTCGTCTATTGTTGTCGGACTTGAAACACCTTCTTCCATCTGCTGCATACGCTTAACCGACTTATTTGAAACACTACATGACGTAAAGAAGGAAAGAGCGGATACGGAAGCAATTAAAGCTATGAACATTTTTTTCATAAGGAACACCTCTTTCTTGTTATAATATACTATACAGAGAGGAAAGAGAGAATTCAACCCTTATTTTTGCCGGACGGGGCTGCGTGACCGGGAAAATATTTTTCGTGGCTTTTACGCAGTTGTTCATCATCCACATGCGTATATATCTGTGTAGTAGAAAGATCCGCATGCCCTAAAAGTTCCTGTACAGAACGAAGATCTGCTCCGCCGGCAAGTAAATGAGTTGCAAACGAATGGCGTAATGTATGTACTTTGGAATGTACACCTGACAAGGCTTCATAATCCTGAAAACGCTTCCATATGCCTTTCCGTGACAGTGGCTCTCCTTTATAGTTAACGAATACTTCAGCGACAGCTCTCTTTCTGACAAGTTTCGGACGCTCATTCTGAAGATAGGAAATAAGTTTTTCCTTTGCCTGTACACCGAACGGAACGATACGTTCCTTGTCGCCTTTACCGCATACGAGAATAATCTGTTCATTCAAATGTACGTTTGGTACAAGAAGTCCTGCTGCTTCACTTATACGCAGTCCGCATGAATAAATCAGTTCAAAAAGTGCTGCATCCCGTACACCAAGAGGATCGGAAACATCTATCACGGAAAGCAGTTTTTCAACCTGATTTACAGTAAGAACACGGGGAAGAGGACGTGAAGATTTCGGACGATCAAGCTGAAGCGCATAGTTTTCAGTCCAAATTCGGATACGTTCAAGATAGGATCCGAAAGAACGAAGTGCGGAAATATCTTTTGCAAGAGTCAGTTCACTACACCCCTGTGTCTTCCGCCATACAAGATAATATAAAAGAAACTGTACATTTACATCACGTAATTTCACTTTTTTATCAACACACCAGTCAAGAAACCCGTTCACCGACAGACGGTATGTTTCAGCTGTCTGCCGGGAATGACGCTCAACAAGAAGAAGATCGTCATAAAATCTGGAAAGAATGATCGGGATCGATAATTTTTCAGCCATGCTGCTAAGAAATCAGTCCTGCAGATTAATTGTACGGGAAAGTTCGCTTAACTCCTGACCACGCCAGCATGCCGGCTGTGAAAGATCGTTACGGGCAGTGAATCCTGCCGGTGGTTTCAGACCAGTCTGAGTATGATGTGGAGCTGACATCGAGATAGCTTTCCCAAGTGATCCAGCCGCTGCAGCGGCTGCCACCCCTACTCCGACAGGTATCTTCTCCGGAGATTTTGCCGACATATTTTCGTTGTCGAAAAGTCCCGGCAGATGAGTGCTTGCCGTGAGTGTATTCTTTACAGATTCTGCACTGCGGCCGTTCAGAATATCGGAAAATTCATCGCTGGTCACGAATGAATTGTCTTTTACAGGCTCCTGAACCGCATCATCTGCTGCAGTTGCAATATCATCTCCCCGGTCATGAAATCCCGTTGCAATAACAGTAACACTTACTTTATTATCCAGAGACGGATCAACAACCTGTCCCCACAGAATGTTTACGTTTTCATCTGCAGAAGCCGTGACAACCTTCATAATTTCAGCAACTTCCTGTGCTGAAATATTCTCCCCGGAACATACATTTACAAGCACGTTCTTTGCCCCGTCAATGTTCGTATCTTCAAGCATCGGATTTTTGATAGCTTTTGTCGCTGCATCAACAGCCCTGTTTTCTCCATCCCCTATTCCGACTCCCAGGATGGCATCTCCCTGTCCGAGCATTGCGTTGCGCACATCGGCAAAGTCAATATTCACATCTCCCGGTTTTGTAATGATGCTTGAAATGCCTTCAACTCCCTGCCGCAGAACATCATCAGCAACAAGAAAAGCCTGACGAATCGGCATATTTTTATCTACGACTTTTAAAAGCTGCTGATTAGGAATAACAATCAGAGAGTCGACATTCTCGTGCAGTTTTTTAATTCCCTCACGGGCCTGCCGCATACGGACCGGACCTTCGAATTCGAACGGCGTTGTAACTACACCGACGGTAAGAACCCCGATTTCACGTGCTATACGGGCAACGACAGGAGCTGATCCCGTACCAGTTCCGCCTCCCATCCCCGCGGTAATAAACACCATATCGGAACCTTTTAAAAGATTCGTAATTACTTCTTTATCTTCTTCTGCAGCCTCTTCTCCGACTGCAGGTTTTCCTCCCGCTCCCAGACCTTTCGTAACCTTCTGACCGATAGCGATCCGCTTGCCGGCATGTGATAAATTAAGCGCCTGCAAATCAGTATTGAGTACAATAAATTCAACATTTGCAATATCCGCATCAATCATGCGGTTTACCGCGTTTGAACCACCGCCGCCGCATCCGATTACCTTGATGACTGTCGGATTCGCTGTATCAAGCGTTATTCCGTTGTCGTTTACCACTGAAAAATCCATCATTTTTTCCTCCCAACCCGTTTCTTTTTAGAAAAATGATTTTTTCAACTTCATTAAGAAACTTTCTTTCTTTCCATTCTCTTCCGAAGAAAAGATCCTTTTATTTTTATGACTATTCCTTTCCTGAACAGAATTTTTATTTCCGAGAACAAGTCCTATTGCTGTCGCATATTCCGGCTTACGATATTCACTTTCCGGTCCGCCGAGTTTTTCAGGAACACCTATACGCACAGAAGTTGTACCAAATACATTTTGAGCAAGTTCTACAACACCTTCCATCTGTGCTCCTCCGCCGGTAAGAATGATATTACCGGAAAGCTGCGTGAGATTCGAATTATGAATGACTGCACTACGTACCATAGTAAAAATCTCTTCAACACGCGGTTGAATTATCTGACACAGTTCCGTCTGCGTCGTAAGTTCAGGCGCCCTGCCGCCGACTCCTGGAATAATAACTTCCTGATCATTTTCAATGCCGGAAAGCCAGCAGCAGCCAGACTCAATTTTTATTTTTTCTGCAGCAGAGACAGGAATTCCTTTTACAACGGCGATATCGTTGGAAACAAGATTTCCTCCCACGGGGATAGATACGGTACACACAGGAGCACCTCCCAGCAGTACAAGAACATCTGTTGTACCAGCCCCCATATCAATGAGAATCGATCCGAGTTCCATTTCATCATCATGAACAACAGCCTGCGTTGCTGCAAGGGTTTTAAGCATGACACCGTCAAGGCTGTATCCGGCACGACTCACGCATGTCCGTACATTCTGAATTGTTGTTTTAGAAGCAGTTATAATATGAACGTCTGCTTCAAGACGTGCACACATCATATTTACAGGATCTTTTATACCGGAAACGCCGTCTACGGTAAAATTCTGAGCAACAACATGAAGCAGTTCTCTATCCATCGGAATAAGTACCGCTTTTGCATTGTCTATTGCACGCTGAATATCCAGCCGGGTAATTTCCCGTGGTTGTTTTCCGGGAGGTGTCACCGGTGTACTTCCCTTCTGGTTCATTCCCTCAATCTGGGTTCCGCCTATACCTGTCGCGCATGAAATAACTTCGGTTCCTGCATTCTGTTCAGCAGCCTCAATCGTCTCCTTTATCGCAGTCATGGCATCTTCAATATTGACAATTATACCATTACGAAGACCTGCTGATTTCCGGTTTGCGATACCGGCTATTTCAATACCACCGTCTTCCTTCTGTTCACCAATTGCGACTCGTATAAAACTTGTACCTATATCAAGACCAACAATCATAATTACAGCAATCCTTAATCAACGCGTACTGTATGAAACAGAACCGTAACGAAGATCGATTTCTGAAACATTCGGCTCAATTGAATTTACAACGTCGAGTACCACCATCATATACTGTAATGCATCTTCATTCAATGCACGGTCCGTTAAAACACGTGTCCGGGATTTAGACGGAATAAGCATAAGTTCATAATTACCATACTCCTTAGGCACAACACAAATTTCTGAAATTGCTGCAAAATATTTCTGCGGTAATGTCTGTATATGTGCAATTTGATCAATAAGTGCAAGATACTTTGCAGGAATGCGCATTCCCTGAGAAAGATGATCTACTGGCAGTCCTGAAATAATAGGAATAGAACCATCCTGTAGTCCGGTTTCAGTACACAAAAAAAGTACTCCGTTTTTATCAATCTGGACGGGAACACTTCTTCCATTAACAGATATGAATGTCATCGCAACAGGTTCCCGTTCAACAATTGAAACATCAATTTTATCAGGAAAATGTTTTGATACCGTGACGGAATCAATTGCAGGATTCGAAGACAGAATGGAAACAGCTTCCTCCGGACTGAATGAAAACCAATTGAGATTCTTCATAGGAGCAATCAACATTTCCAGTTCTTCAACGGAAATATAATTTTCTCCACTGTATGTAATTTTAGGCTTTCCCATGCTTGGCAGCACGAGTTTATATACAATAATTTCAAGAAAAAATGCAGCACAGAGTACAAAAAACACGATAAAAACTATTCTTGTTTTTTTATCAGAAGTTACTGCATTTTTTTCAGATGTTCCGAATCCAACCATGCTTACGTCACTCATAAACTCTTACCCCGTCAACAGAATGTATTTTAAATTCATCGCCGCGTATATCATTAACAAACTCGTCTGCATCTTCATCAGTATTACAACGTGATGCATTTACGACAAAACCGCACATCATAAGCGTGACAATGATGGAAGAACCTCCAAGCGAAAAAAAAGGCAACGGAATACCGGTTGCCGGCAGAGCGCCACAGACAACAGCACAGTTTATCAGGGACTGCATAATAATCATCGTAACACAACCGAACGAAACAAAAGATGCAAACCTGTTCATGCAGTAAAACGACGATCTGTATCCTCTCCATGCAAATATACCGAGCAGTACCAAATACACAATAACGCCGAACAATCCCATCGCCTCTGTCCAGCCTGCAAAAATATAATCAGCCTGAACTTCAGGAATACTGTTGATCCACACAAGTCCGGAACCTATACCCGTTCCCCAGAATCCGCCGGAACTTATTGCACGTTTAGCAGCGATGCTCTGGTAGTTATATGTATGCATTCCTTCATCCGGTCGAAGAAATGCTATAATACGCTCTATACGGTATGGTTCCTGCATAACCATGAGAATACACAACGGAATAATCAACAGGAGAGCAGGAGGAAACCAGGTAAGTTTTGCGCCTGATTCAAAAAACATAATTAATCCGATACTGAATATAAAAACGCACGTCGAAAAATCTTTTTGAAGAAAAACCAGAAAAGAAAAAACAGACAGTCCGATTACAGAAGGTAAAACGGATTTCTCTTCCGAATCGGAAAGCCGGTCCTGTTTGTCAAATAAATTAGCAAGAAACAATACAACAGCAAATTTAACAAATTCAGAAGGCTGCAATGTAAATGCCAACGGCATTTTCAACCAGCGCCGTGCACCATTGCGTTCAATAGATATACCGGGAATGAATGTAAACAGACAAAGAATAAACGTTCCGATTACGATAAAAGGCAGCAGTTTCCGGATTACCGTCATGCGCAGCGAGGCGAACAGGAAAAAACCGGCAAGTCCGACAGCAACACAGATAAGCTGCCGTTTTACAAAATAGAAAGGACTGTTGAACATACGTTGTGCGAAATTCTGAGAGCAGAAAAACAAAGCAAATATTCCAAGCCCGCATAATAATATAACACAGGCAATAAAACCTATATCGCTTTTGTGATATTCCTCCACGGGATTGTCGGCAAGAAAACGGTAATCATCCATTGCAGTTTCCCTCCGAAACACCAATAAGCGGAATAATACGTTCCAGCTGCATACCCCTGGACGCTTTTAATAGCAGCAGATCACCGTCGTCAGTACAATCTATAAGGAACTGCGCCGCTAATTCCATTGCATTATCATCAGAATCGGGAATATACAGGGCATTTGTAAAACCTGCGCTTTTAGCCGCAGCTGCGGCATACTTCATTTCAGTACCAATAAATATAATCTGGTCAGGAGATGACACAACTGCCTCAGCTCCTACATTTGCATGCTCTTCAGCAGACTTCGCTCCAAGTTCAAGCATATCGCCGAGTACATATATCCTATGGTGTATATTCTTAACAGAACCGCAAAATGCAAGCACCTTTGCCATTGAATCAGGATTGGCGTTATAACAATCTTTTACCAGAGTAACACATGTACCGCCGCGCAGTTCAAATGATGCAGTTTCAGTGCGGCCTGCAATCGGCATAAACGATTCAAGCGCTGTCTTTATGGAATTATCGCTTACGCCAAAATATCTGCCTATTGCAATTGCACCAAGTGCATTCTGATAATTATATATACCGGGAAGTTTTAACTGAACCTCTTCACTTCCCACTTTGAATGTTGTTCCGCAGATTCCGTCGTCAGAAATTAATGTTACGCCATTTTCTGCCAGCGGAATATCTTTACCATAATTAATAATATGTCCTTTTATTTCTTCAGAAAGAAAAAACCTGAAATCATCCGACGACGGAATAAACGCTGCACCGCTTTCCGGTATATACGTAAAAATTTTGCGTTTTTCTCTGGCAATATTTTCTCTGCTTCCAAGGATACCAATATGTGCAGTTCCTATATTCGTAACAAGTGCATATTGAGGTTTTAAAACAGCTGCAATTTCACCGATTTCATTTGTACGGTTCATGCCCATCTCAAAAACACCTATCTCATGTTCGTTTTGAATTTTAAAAACCGAAAGAGGCAGCCCCGTCTCCGAATTAAGATTTCCTTCGTTATATATGACGTTATATTTCTGTTTTAAAACAGCAACAGTCATTTCCTTTGTGGTTGTCTTCCCGCTTGAACCTGTAATACCGATTTTTAAAAGTCTGGGAAACTTAGCAACATAAGCAGCCGCGGCATCCTGAAGTGCATGAAGTGTATCAGAAACAACAACAAAAAGAACATGAGAATGTTCACCGGCCAGCTCCATTAATTTTCGAGAATCTTCTTCATACTCGTCAGAATCAATAAAAACAGCAGTTGCACCTTTTTGAATAGCCTGAGGTATATATTTATGCCCATCCTCATTCTGTCCGATAAGCGGAATAAATAAACTGCCGGCTACAACACACCGGCTGTCTGTCACCACAGAAGTGAAATAAAATTTTTTTTCATTAAGTGCAAAACCAACAGCTTTGCCACTGACTGCATTCAGCAGTTCATCATAATCAAGCAGGCTGTTCATTTTTTCGTTCCCTTCATCTCAATGCGGACAATGTCACCGGTCTCTGCTTTATGCATTCCAAGATCGTTTTCTGCAATTTTTTCTATACGGTCCGCACTTGAAAGCAGACTTATATCAGTAACAAGTTTTTTATTTTCTTCTACAAGTTCTTCCTGTTTTTTCTCGAGTCCACTTACTTCATCAGCAAGATTTTCATATCTGCGGGATTGAATACCGTCAAAAACAAGGAGTGCCGGAATTGCCGCCGCTATGAGACAAACAATAATCATTTCACCTGTATGTTTATGATTCTTTTCCATAACTCAGTACCCCTCCACTCCAAACAAATGATATTCAGTCGCATTCCGCAATTTGCGGACAACACGAAGTTTAGCACTCCTTGACGGTGAATTAATTTTCACTTCATCTGCAGTCGGTTCAACAGGCTTATGCGTAAGTACCTCTGCACAGGGCTTTCCCCCGCACCTGCACTGTGCTACTTCAGGCGGACATACACATTGTCTGCCAAGATTCCGGAAATAGTTTTTCACTATTCGGTCTTCCAGTGAATGGAATGTAATTACTCCCATTTTTCCTCCATCATTCAGATCGTTGAATGCTGCATGAATGGATTTTGGAAGACGACGCAGTTCGCTGTTTACAGCAATTCTAAGCGCCTGAAACGTACGCGTTGCAGGATGAATCGCCCCATGCTGATAATAAGCCGGAACCGCATCATATATTATATCGGCAAGCGCCTTTGACGAATTTATATGTCCGCCTTTACGTGCTTCCGCTACAGCCTTTGCTATTCTGCGGCTTAGTTTTTCTTCACCGTAGAGATAAATAAGATTCGCCAGCTCTTCCTCCCGCATACCGTTTATAATATCGGCAGCACTCTCTCCCACTGAAGAATCAAGCCGCATATCAAGAGGTTCATCGTTTTTAAATGAAAACCCCCTTCCTGAACATTCATAGTGATACACAGAAATGCCGAGATCAAACAAAATAATATCGGGTTTTGGCAGTTCATCCGGATACGATTCGTAAAAATCATTAAACCAGCCATTATAAAAATGTACCCTCGCTCCGAATGGTGCAAGTCGTTCTTTCGCACGCTGCTGTATGCCGGCATCGGCATCAATGCCAATTACTGTAAGCTCGGGGAATTTTGAAAGGAACGCAAACGAATGGCCGCCTTCGCCAAGTGTTGAATCGCACATAACTGCGTGCTGCTCAAACGGTTCACCTGCGGGACTAAGCATATTTAAACATTCCTGCAGCAAAACCGGTGTATGTACAAATTCCATCACATCCCCCGGATTAAAATACTATGGTTCCAAGCTCTTCCGCTGCATCGCGGAATGAAGCCTCACTCTGTTGAAGATACGTCTTATAGCTTTCAGCATCCCATAACTCGATGTATTTATTCACACCAAGCAGAATACATTCTTTCGAAAGCGACGCATACTCGCGGAGACTTTGAGGAATTGAGAGACGTCCGGACCTGTCGAATTCAACTTCCTGTGCAGGAGCTATAAAACGCCGAAGCACAAGACGGTTCTTCTCATTAAAAGGAGAAGCTGAATCCATCAGTTTTGATGATACAATTTTCCATTCTTCAGGTAAAAAAAGCCACAGACAGCGATCAAGCGACTGAGTTACGATGAGCACATTTCCTGTAAGATCGGACCGCAGTTTTGCCGGAAAAAGGATTCGTCCTTTTTCGTCAAGTGTGTTCCGGTATTCGCCTGTCAGCATGTCCATTGCCACTGTCTACCACTTACTCCCACTTATTCCCACTTAATATTCATTTTATGCCAAAAACTTCTAATGTCAACGGAAAAACATTCCGATAATAAGAAAAATCTTTTTTTCTTTTCTTTTTTAATATATAACTGTATAGTAAAAATAATTAAGCAGAACTGAAAACAATAACAATACAAATAAGCGTACTGGAGAAAAATGAATGATTAATACTTATTCAGAAAGCTCACTACATAAAACATTAAAAGATATATATGCGTTAAAAAGCGGTTGCAGGACAGAAGTAAAACAGAATGGAAAAATATATGATATAGTTGATCAGGAAGACAACGTCATAGAAATACAGACAAAAAACGTTTCAAAACTTCTAAAAAAATCAATGACGGTACTTCAAAGCGGGAAAAAAATAAAAATCGTACATCCTGTCATTATTGAAAAACATATAGAATTATACGGAAAAGACGGTACACGCATATCCAGACGAAAAAGTCCCATAAAGGGATCTCTCTACGACATTTTTGATGAACTCACAGGTCTATATTCCGTACTACTTGATGAAAATTTTTCACTTGATGTACTTGAAATTACTATGACGGAACTCCGTATCCGCACGACCGAACCAGTACAATCCCCAAACGGAAGAAGAAGGTATCGGAAAAACTGGAATAAAACAGATAAAATTCTTAACGAAATATTAAAAACACATACTTTCTGCTCAGCTGAAAATTACTTGAAACTTATACCCATACAATGCTTTCCGGAGTTTTCCGCAAAGGAACTTTCAGCTGCATTAAAAACAGACAAAACACTTCCTGCTTCAGCAGCATCCCATGCTCATCTTATGATATGGGTCCTAAATAAAATGAATCTTATCAAACTAAAGGAAACAAAAAACAGATCACACTACTACTGCATGGCGGACACGATGAATAATACGCTATGCAGTAATCACACTAATCCAAAATAAAGAAGGCTGTCCATTACAGGGCAGCCTTCTTATAAAGAAATTTTACCGATTACCAATTATCAGCCATATCATCTTCATCATGGTTTTCCATATCATAAAGATCAGTCACGGCACGAAGATCATCCATATACATATAATATGAACCGCGTGCAAGCATAGGGTCACAGTCTACTCTGAATCCCAGAATGCGAAGTCCCGGGCGGTCTCCATAATATGCACTGTGCTGTACAATACCGTGTACTCCGTCATATGACGGGGGAACAACAGCCGTAAGTTTTTTCCATCCACTGAATCCCAGACTACCCATATACAATTCGAAATTATTACCAAAATAATCCTGTACAAGGATATATAAATCATGGGCCTGATTACGTCCGCACACCCAGACAGAAACTGTTTTTGTAATACCCTCAATAGGGAGAGGTCTCTCAGACATAATATAGAATGAATTAACACCTCGTTTAAAGAATTCAACCTTTACACCGAGTACCTGTGTATCTTCATCTTTTTTATCTTTATCTTCCGGAAGCGGTTCCTTCATCGACGGACTGCCGTCAAAAAGACGCGCCGTGATAGTACCATAGTCGGGAGACATATGAACATTCCATGATCCTTCCCGTTCAAATTTATCGACAGAAATCTCACGAAGAGCTTCCATTGCAGAATCATTACCTACATTTTCCGGATTTGGAGAATCAACACTTGAATTTTGAGCAAATATAAGACCGCACGCGGCCACTGTAAGAACAGTTGCAATTATCAGCTTTTTCATTTATTTGCCCTCCGCATTGCTGCTGTTTTGTGAAGATGTCTGGTCACTCGTTTGTGTTTGTGCACCACTGTCACCAAAGTCGGTATCTTTAAGTTCATATCCATCAAACATTTCAGCGAGTGAATTTGTTGTATATTTGAGCTGATCAAAATAAATCATAAAATCATCTACAAATTCTTCAGGATCCGTACGTACACGGAACCCGACGAATGTCATTTCGGAACGTCCGGAACGCAGTTTGGAGTGCTGATTAAGCCATCCGGGTATATTAACAACCACATTCCTCCATCCATTAAAAGCCAGATTTGTTACAGGAAGAACATGCACACGGCCATCAGCATCACGAACCATAACCTCGAGATAATACATATAATTAGCACCCCATACCCAGAAATCAAGCTGAGTAACAGTACCGATAAACGGAATTTCATACGGCTTACTGTCTTTTACGGGATAAACTTCAAACCAGTTGTCTCCTTTACGGTTAAAAGCAGTCTTGACACCAAAGACTTTAGGATCTCCGTCTTCTGCTTTGCGCAACGGTTTTAACGATTCCGGAATGCCTTTAAAATAACCACTCTTCGGATATCCCTGAGCGATAAAACGGCTGGCATTGACAGTCCATGTCCACTCGTGACCATCCTCTTTGTCAAAATTGTCCATTACGAACGTCTCGACGCTTCTCGAACTCGGCTGGCTGAATGCCGGCATACAGAGTAAAGAAAGCAGAGCAAGATTCAGAAAGACTACTAAGCCCTTTTTCATGCAAAACTCCTTGAACTATTACATCCGCCTTAGACGGAATACCATATCGTTATTATCGGATGATACTGCTTAATTTATAACAGTATCATTATTATATTTGTTGATGCACTCTTTGTCAAACTGTTTTACTCAATATTATAGTGACATCCTTGCATAAAACACCGCTTTAACGTACTATTATCAGAATTCTGATATTCTTTAAGGAGTACCTTATGCACAGTTACAAAGAGATCGGACTGGTCAATACTAAAGTGCTTTTTCAGCAGGCAATGGCTGGTCATTATGCTATTCCCGCATATAACTTCAATAATATGGAGCAGATGCAGGCAATTATTCAGGCATGCGTGGAGACACAGTCTCCTGTCATCCTTCAGGTTTCAAAAGGAGCCAGAACATACGCGGATAAATACATTCTCCGCCATATGGCAGCGGGTGCCGTAGAGTATGCACACGAACTGGGATGTGACATTCCGATAGTTCTGCACCTTGATCACGGTCCGTCGTTTGAGGTTGCAAAAGACTGCATTGAGAACGGTTTCTCATCCGTTATGATAGACGGTTCAGCGCTTCCATATGAAGAAAACGTAAAACTAACCAAACAGGTCTGTGATTTTGCTCACTCACAGAAAGACTATGTCACAGTCGAAGGAGAACTTGGCGTTCTGGCAGGTGTCGAAGATGAAGTAAGTGCAGCTGCAAGTCACTATACAAAGCCTGAAGAAGTTCAGGACTTTGTAGGCAAGACCGGAGTTGATTCTCTTGCTATCTCAATCGGAACAAGCCACGGCCGCTGTAAATTCACACCGGAACAGTGTACGCGTACAGCTGACGGTATTCTTATTCCACCGCCGCTCGCATTTGACGTTCTGGAAGGTGTTGAACAGAAGCTTCCCGGATTTCCGATTGTTCTTCACGGCTCCTCATCGGTTCCAGTTCAATATGTAAAAGAAATCGAAAAATACGGTGGAAAGATTCCGGATTCAGTTGGAATTCCTGAAGAACAGCTCCGCAAAGCAGCAAAATCAGCTGTCTGCAAAATCAATATTGATTCAGACGGACGTCTTGCAATGACCGCCGCAGTACGCAGAGTATTTGTTGAACAGCCGGAAGAATTTGATCCGCGTAAATATCTGGGGCCAGCCCGTGATGAACTTAAAAAAATGTATGAACATAAAAACAAAGATGTTCTGGGTTCGGCCGGTCATGCAGTTGAGTGCATGAATGCTATCAGAGCTGTTAAATAAGCAGACTCGGAAAATAAAAAAACCGCTCATGCACATATTGCAGAGCGGTTTTTTTATTTTAAAACGAAAACCATATTCACCGGAATTTCTTAAAATCGGGTAAAAATATCTTAATATTTTTCATAAACAGGTCGTCTTTTCCAGCGTTTATATAACCACAGGCAGCAAAAAAAACGTATACCATCCATAAAACAAGCCAGATCCAGACAGGAAATCCTATAAACCATAATGTTTCAATCGCAGCAGGAAGAAGCAGTGATACACACAATACCAGAATCCAGATAATTTTTGGTTTTATATCCCGCGTTCCGAAAGAACGAAAAACAAAACGTACACACAATGAAGATGATACAAGCATCATCAGATAAAGTACAGGCTTCAGAAACAATTCAAATGCAGAATAAGAAGACCCGCTGCCTGCTATTATATGAAAAGGCATATAAATAGAATAAAATGAACACATTAGCGGAAAATACGACTTTATTCGGAATGAAACATCATCTTTTGAAAGAAAGAAAAATAACATATACACAACAGCAACAGGAGCAAGAGTCTGTCCGAATAATATATATGCGTAATTTGACAAAAACTCTGCTGCCGCTACACGATACATAAAGGAAAAGAAAGCCTTTAATGCACAGAATAGTACAGATGAAAGAACACCTGTAAGTACAACAGGGATTACAGCTTTATCATCAAAGTTTATAAGGCTGTATACGAGCGCCGAGGGAAGCAGTATAATTAAAAAAAGGAACATAACGAAAAAATAGCATGTTTGCGGCACATACGCAACAGCTTCAAAGCTTTCTTCTACTAGACATTCTTACATAACTTCATATATAATAACAGATACGTTACATGAATACGTGTTTTAAGACACGAGGAGGATCGTTGGCTAATACTAACAACAATAAGGGGCTGCGGATTAATGAACAAATCCGTGTGCGTGAGGTCAGACTTATAGATGATGAGGGCGGACAGAAAGGTATTGTTCCTACGCTGGATGCGCTCAAAATGGCAAAAGACAAAGAACTCGACCTTGTTGAAGTTTCACCAAATGCGAATCCGCCTGTCTGTAAAATACTGGATTTCGGCAAATACCGGTTTGAGATGGAGAAGAAGCTCCGTGACTCCAAGAAAAACCAGAAGGTATTGAAAATCAAGGAAATTCGCATGCAGCCGAAAATCGGCCCGGGCGACCTTGATACGAAGGCAAAACATGTACAGGAATTCCTTGACGAAGGCGATAAGGTAAAGATTACGATCCGTTTCCGCGGACGGGAACTTGCCCATACAGACCTGGGGTTTGGAGTTCTGCAGGAAGTTCTGAAAAGGCTTACTACTGCGTACGCAATCGAAAAACCTGCTGTCATGGATGGTAAATTTATGTCTATGACAATCTCAGGAAAAGCCAAAACAAACGAGGTAAAATCAAATGCCCAAAATGAAAACAAAGAAGTCCGCAGCTAAGCGTTATACGCTTACCGGCACAGGAAAAGTAAAGTACAAGAAAATGAACCTGCGCCATATTCTGACGAAACGTTCTCCGAAAAGAAAACGCCAGCTGCGCGAAGCAGGAATTATGGATGAATCTTCAGCAAGAAGAATCAGGAAGCAGATGCTTCCGTACGGTTGATTATTGAGGAGTAGAAAATGTCAAGAGCAATAGACGGAACAAAACGCAATAACCGCC
>JALNVF010000008.1 GCA_023231445.1 Treponema sp.
CTTGATTCTTTCCCGTCGCTGCCGATTGAAACAAGCGGAATACCGGTAAGCGATGCATTGCATACTAAATACGGACGACCACCAAAATCAACCGATGCCTGACAGAGCGATTCATCCATCGGATAAATAAAGAACCCTGAACGGTAAATTCCTGCGCAATCACCAAGTGCCTTTGTGAAACACATACCGAGTACAATACCGGTATCTTCAATTAAGTGGTGTTGATCTACGTTGAGATCTCCGTCAAGTGAACCGCTTAAATCGAACAGACCGTGTTTACAGAAAGAACGCAGCATATGATCGAAAAAACCGATGGGATTGTGAATGTCGCATTTTCCGCTTCCGTCAAGATTCAATGTAAGACAGATTTGTGTTTCACCAGTTTTTCGTTCTACCACTGCAATACGTGACATATAAAGCCTCTTTCTCAGTTTTTTATGAAACTCAGGCTAATACCTTACGGAGTTCATATTCAAGAATATCAGTTGCACCAAGTTTTTTAAGCTTCGGAAGAAGTACCGGTACTTCTGATTTATTGACTGCAATTTTAATTGCATAACCGTCATCACCATAAAGAGGGGCGACAGTAGGGCTTCGCATTGCAGGAATTCCTTTTACGAGCATATCGAATTTGTCCTTTGAGCAGTTCATTTCAAGCATGACTTTGTCACGTGCATCAAGGACTGCTTCAAAAAGCATTTTAAGTTCTTCTATTTTCTGTTTTTTTGCAGGATTTTTGAGCGCTTCTTTTGAAGCATACATGCATGTTGAACTCTGCAGAATTGTATCTACAATACGGAGTCCGTTTTCCTGAAGAGTGCGGCCCGTCGCTGTATTGTCGACAATCATGTCTGCATCGTCCGGAGGAAAGACTTCCGTTGCGCCGTATGTACGGACAATCAGATAATCAAGTTTACGGCTTTTAAGCCAGTCCCTTGCAATTTGTTCATATTCTGTTGCTACTATGACATGTTTATGGGCAAGAGTCTGATCGTCGATTGTATTCGGGACCGCAGCTACAATACGTACTCTGTCAAAACCGAGATCCATTATTTCTTCAACGTCTGCTTTTGTTTCTACAATCCAGTCGCGTCCGGTAAATCCGACATCATGAGCACCAAGTTCAAGCAGTTTTCCGATATTCTGCGGTTTCATTACTTTTGCTTCAAGATCATCCTGATTTACTGTCGGTCGATAAGCGCGTTCGGGCAGATCGACTTTGATTCCGGCTCCGCTGAGCAGACTGATGACATTTTCATAAATTCTTCCTTTGGGAAGCAGTATTTTCAATTTGTCCATAAAAACTCCGCAGATAAATTTACTTCTATTAAAGATATTCTACTATATATAAATATCGGCAATAAATCAACAACAGAATGTATGGAGTAAAGTATTGACATATGAATATATTAGTCATTAAAATATGAATAGTCATTAATTAAAATAATGATATATTGATAATACTGCTTAAAAAAACTGATTTTGTATTATTAATAATTAAAGAGAGGGTGGTTATATGAAAAAAGTCACAGAGTGCTGTATATCACTGCCTGCCAGGGTAGTACTGTTTTTTTACTGTTTTTTGCTGGCAGCATGCAGCAATGAAGTCTCCAGTTCTTCCGATAACCGAGATACAACAGGAGTAACGAGTCTTACCACACCAACCGGTTTTTGCGGCGACTATAATCCATATACAAATCAGGCCGTGTTTACATGGAACGCTGTCGCTGGAGCTGACGGATATAAGATATACTGGAATACGACGAATGATTTTTCTACTGCTCTTATTGATGTTGAAAACACGACAGCAAATGAAGGTTTTACGTTGTATGGTTTTTCAGCTGCGGTGACAACATATTATTACTGGGTAGCAGCTTTCAGCAGTTCATTGCCAAGTACACACAGTAGTTCGATTAGTATTACGACATCTGCCGTTTCTCCGGAAAATCTACGAGTAACATCCGGTGATGGTCTGACTTTTTCTATCGCATGGAATGCAGTTGCCGGTATTACCGGTTATGTCATTTATGCTGGTAAAACAAATGATCCATCAACAGCTGAAAAGACGGAATCAATCGAGACAAACAGTGTACCTGTTACACTTAATGGAACGGAATGTCCATACGGTACACCGGTTTATATATGGGTTACATCTAAAAAGGGGGAAACAGAGTCAGATTTTGGCAGTCCTGTTGTATATACACCTGCTGCACCGACTGTATCAGCCCCTTCAATTACACTTGTACAAAACGACAATTCTGCAACATTGTCATGGTCTGCTGTAACAGGCTGTACCGGTTATAAAGTATATATTGGAACAACTTCAGATCCTGATCAGGCTGTGCTGTCACAGACTCTTATAGACGGTACGACCACAGCTGTTGTGTCTGCTGAAAATTCCGGCATAAAATATTATGTGTGGGTCACTGCATTCCTTACACAAAACGATTTGACATACGAATCTGCTTTTGGGGATCCTCTGACATTTTATCAGCCTCTTCCTGCGACGGAAATGATTACAACAACCGGGGCAAAAACGGAAAGCTCGATAGACCTTTCGTGGCTTGCTGTTACGGGAGCATCGAAATATGCAGTATATTATGGAACAACAAATAATACTGCTGATGCAGTAAAATTTTCTGCTGCAACAGCAGATTTATCTCTGACTGTTACCGGGTTAACTTCGGGTACAACATATTATTTCTGGGTTCGTGCGGTTGATGCATATGATGATGAAGGTGAATTTAGTGATTCGACACAGAGTAAGACTCGTATACTTGCTCCGCAGAATGTCTCGCTGTCAATAATAGAAGATACCAGCGTCGTTATATCATGGTCGGCTTCAACAGGTGCAACATCTTATACTGTTGCATACGGTATGTCGGATAGTCTGTCTGATGCTTCAAAAATCACTGATTGTACCGGCTTATCAAAAAATATAACAGGTTTGTCTGAAGGTACCAGATATTATTTCTGGGTAAATGCAGTAGATTCGGCAACATCATACGAGACATCGTATTCTCTCCCGGTCAGCGGTAATACGCTTCCTGCCCGACCTGTCGGTCTGACTGTTTCCGGATATACGTCAGAATCTGTAACACTCTGCTGGACTGCAATACCGGGGGCTGCTACATATCGTGTCTGCTACAATACGACAAATACTGGTTCAAGTTCAGTAAAATTTGGTACTACAGCCGATACTTCGATAACAGTTACCGGGTTGTCAGGCGGAATAACTTATTATTTCTGGGTACAGGCATATTATAACGGTACATGGAGCAGCCTTTCTGATTCGGTGAGTCAGAATACATCTGGGAATCAGGATACTCCGGGAACCGGTACGAAAGTCTGGATGTCGGGAACAGTTTCTGCATCCGGTTCAAGATCTTTTATTTTTTCTGCAGTATCAGGAAATACGTATACCGTATATTGGGATGATTTATACAATGGTTCGGGAAGCTACACGTGCGATGTTAAAGTTTCTGCATACATGGGAAGTACGAATTATTTTACGGATGTCGATTCCGGATATATAACAGGCCGGTCATTTACACCTTCCTGCGATGGTACTGTATATATAAAAGTACAGCCTTGGTCATCCGGTTCAGGGACTTTTGCGGTTGCTGTTATGAGAGGGACATCAAATGTTACAGTGAAAAACCAGTTGCTTCCGCCTGTTCATACCGGCGGGAACAAGGGCCCCGGTTTTCATCCGGAGTAAATTGGAACCTGTCCGTAATTTGTAAAATGAAAAGTTATGTATCGGGAAGGGGAGAAAAATGAAAGAGAAAATTCTATATCTTTTTTTAATTTGTATTCTATCTCCTGTTTCTGCAAAAGCACCTGTATGGCTGACAGATACAGAAAAAGCATATTCTCAGAAAAATTATATTACGGCAGTGGGTGAAGGTGAAAACAGACATGAGGCAGAAACGGACGCGGTGAATTATATTTCGCTGTATTTTCAGACAAAGACAGATATTCATTGCGAAGCTGTCCGCGAATATAACGAAACTGCTGCCATTTTTGCGAAATCTCAAAGTCTTACGGAGCATTCAGTTATTTCTTCTGATGCAGAATTTTTCTGTATACATTTTACGGACCCGTATTTTGATGAAAGGGAAAAGAAATTTACAGTTCTTGCATATATTGACAGGGCTGAAGCTGCTGCCGTGTACGGTGTAAAAATCGACGAAAATATGAATGATATTCACACAATTCTTTCATGCGCAGAAAAACAGCCGGAAATATTATATGCAGCTGTTGCATACAAAAATGCTGAAATAATTGCGGCCGTTACAGGGGAGTTGATACATAATGCGGTCCTTGTTAATCCTTCGTCGCGTGAAAAATACCTGACTGATGAGAAACTTCTGTCATCTGTACCGTCGCTTCTTGATGCGGAGAAAAATGCGATGACTTTTTGTGTGAAAAGCGTTTCTTATGATGACCGGCAGATAACGGATACGATTTCATCAGTCCTGGAGAAGGATGGATTTTCGAATTCACCTGACAAATATATATATATCGTATTTTATGATTTGGTTTTCAGAGAAGAGAAACATGACACAGCAGCATTCGTATATCCGACACTAAAAATCAGCATACAGAACAAGCAAAAAAAGGTTATTGAATCGTATTCGAAAGTATATGAAAAATGCGGGCATTTGAATCTTGAAGGTGCTTATACTCGTGCTGTTATGAAAATTACAGACGACATAAACAAAAATTTTCTTTCAATTTATCGCTCGGACGGGAGAAACTAATGAGAAAAATTTTTATCATGCTGCTGTTTCTGCTTTTTACAGGAATCGTTTATGCAGGGAATAACAAATCTCTTGATGCCGTAATATCTGCAGCTTCAGATAAACTTGATCAGGGTATCCCCCGTGATAAAGTGATAGCGGTATTAAATATAAAATCAGACTCTGCCAGGTTGTCGGATTATATAATAGACGGTTTGATAAACAGCCTGTTAAAGACAGGTATCCATAAAGTGGTTGATCGTAATTCAGAAGATGCACAGATAATAAAAAACGAACTTAATTATCAATATTCCGGTGAGGTAAATGAAGAGACTGCACAGCAGATCGGATACAGTACAGCAGCAGGGGCGGTCGTTTCCGGCGCAGTAGAGAGAATGGGGGAATCCTATATACTGAAAATAAAGGCTGTCAGTGTAGAAACCCGCGAAATCCTCGTATCATGGAATACAAAAATAGCTGATTCTGATGATGTAGACTGTATGCTCAGTTCCGCCGGAAGTGTTGCTGCGAAACGGTATGCTGTTCGTGGTTTCTCTGCCGGGGCAGCCGGTGGAATTCAGACAGGAATAAATGATAATGGAAAAATTTTTTCAGACACGGAAACTGTTTTTACGCAGGCCGGCTGTAATGTGAAAGAAACAAATTATACTTCATTTACAGGGCGCGTATTTATAAAATATACAAGAAGTCCCGGTTTTGGTTTTCAAACCGAATTTTTTTACTGGAATGGTGGTAAAGAAGCGGTAGCTTCCTCGTCTTCCGAGACTACCGGTGCTGTAAAAATAAAGTACTATTCATTTGATGTTCCTGTGCTTATTTCCTTTTCTTTCCCGATAGTAAAAACAACGGTATCCCTGCTGGCTGGCGTTGATCTTTCGTTTCCTCAGAAGGGCATTTTATACAATTCACTGGAAGACGGCAGTACAGACGTGACTTCCGGTTCTGTGCTTGTTCCGGGATTTATTGCAGGTATCGATTATACTGTACCGGTTTCCTCTCAATTCAGCATCCTGATCGGGTTCAGGTATCTGCGGGATTTTATACCGTATCTGGTAAAAAAATCTGATGCAACTACTTTTGATTCCGCATTGACACGAAGCTGTTTCAACTTTGACGCAGGTGTTCAATTTTTATTTTAGGAGCAGGAGATGAAAATAAATAAAAAATTATTTGTTGTTGTGTTTATTAGTATTCTATTTTTTATTCCGTTCTTCAGTTGTACCTTACCTTTTAATGAAACGGCGACGGATTCCATTTCAACGTCCAAACCTGTATCACCTACAGGAATAATTTCTTCTTCAGATTATGATGGCATTACCATATCATGGAATCCTGTAAAAGGTGCTCTCAGTTATAAAATATATTATGCTGCGTCGAATACATCGTTTTCCGGCGACTGCTTTTATGAGTCGAAGACGAATACATATACCGATACACTTCTGTATGCTGGTGATATCTGGTTTTATCGTGTTTCTGCCGTAAATCTGAATGGAGAAGGGGATAGTACGAATCCTGTTTATTCCTCCAGACAGCTTCAATATGGAAACAGATCACAGGTCGTCTCTTCTGCGACAAGTCTGACCGTATACAGTCAGGCTGATACTACGGTCAGATGGACTATAGGCAATGTTGTGAATAATAATCCGGTGTATTATTACTTTCCTGTCAAAGGAGGAAAAAACTATAAAATATACTGGATTGACAGTAGAAATAATTCTGAAAAATTGACTGATTTCGGATATACGGATCAGGCATATATATGTGTTTATTATTATCCGGCAGGCTCGTCGTCGACAACTTTTTATTCGGGTGATGGTGGTACTGCGACTTTGTATACAGGTTTTGAATCACAGATAACCGGATATTATATTATTAAAACTGCGGGAAACAACGGCTCTTCCGGCAGTTATGGCCTTTGTGTTATAGGCGAATGAGATAAAATTTTAAGAGTTTTTATTTTATAAATATAGGAGTTTATTATGGAAAGAAAAATTTATTGGTTGATTGTTGTGATTTTTATGCCGCTGCTGACGTCGTGTATGTCGATGCAGTTCGATCGTTCCTGTGATATAGTACAGGTACAGCAGGTAAAAGAACGTCCCATTGAGTTTATAGGTTTTAAAGCAAGCTATGATACTCTGGGAAGTGATTACGAATCATGGCAGAATTTTAAAAAGGGTGGTACGTTGTCAAAATTGGGAAGTGTTCTGGAACGGAATGGTATGGCATACGATCAGTCGTATGCGTATTTCGGAATATATTCCCTGCAGGAGCTGGCCCAATATAAAAGTCATAAAAGGTATGTTACTTTTGTTGAAGTTGAGAAGCACAATTTTAACGTTTTGTACAATAATACCCTTCAGATGACATTTTTAGGATTAGGTGCAGGTTTTCTTGGCGGTGGGTTACCATTATTGATCTCACCAGTTACGAAAAATCTGGGACAGGGATTTTCTATAGCAGGAGCAGCCTGTCTGCTTCCGGCATTGATTCCTGCAAAGACAACGATCAAATTCGGGGGTATATATAATATTTATGTATATGACACGGTAAAACAGGAAGTCATATACCGTGATACGGTAAATGTCGGTCCTTTTGCGGATAAATTTTCAGGAAATTACTTTAATGACAATACTGACAGACAGAAAGTAGTTGATTTTTATTCGAATCTTGTTTATAACGAAATTTTGAAAAAATATGAAATTCTTTGTAACAAGTTATCATTTACTGAATAATTCATTTCTGCCGGATAAAAATATGATTATATGATATACTACTAGTATATAGTTTCTTGCGATATTTGGAGGATTTATATGAAATTTGTAAAGGCAATTTTTATCATGAGAACAGCTGCTGCATTGCTTGTCGTGACGGGATGTGGAACGACCGGTGCTGTAAAAGGGTCCGGTATAAAAGGTGAAAAACCTGAAATGGCTGCTTCAAAAGCTAAGATTGTTGATTATCAGGGGGCTGCTTTCGGTACTGAAGTTCCGGAATGGGTTATTCAGGTTGCACAGGGGGAGTATTCGGAATCTGCTCTTTCAAAGGTTATGCCCGATCTCAAAGGAAGAAAAATTTTTGTTACAATGGCTGACGGCGATAATCTTGAATTTGTAAAACAATGGACAGATCTGGTGGATGTTGAAACTCAGGTCGGAGATACGATGCAGCGTGTGGTGGGAAAAGTCGTACAGGCATCAGAAGATGCAAAGGCAAAGGAAGCTGGCAAGGAATCTGATCCGACAGAAGTTAACCGGAAACTCAAACTGTATAAGGAAGCCGTTGCTGCAGTCGAAATTAACGGTCTTGAAAAAACCGCAAGTTATTGGGTAGAAAAACAAACCGGTTCAGTAAAAGATGGTAATAATAAAGACGTTTTTGAATATTACGCTGTCTGGTCAATGGATAAAAGTGTGTATGATGCGCAGTTAAATGCCGCATTGCAGACTGTAAAGGATAATACATCTGAGTCTGAGAATCTTAAGAAAATGCTGAAAGATAAACTTAGTGATCTTGTTCTTACATCTAACGATCTTTCTGCCGAAAATGCTGCAGACTGATAACGGTCTTTAGCTTTTTTATGTAAAAATGGGGATTCGGGATATTCCGGATCTCCTTTTTTATGCCCTCTGTTGTAAAGAGTATAAATATGATATAATGTATACATTATTATACGGAGCTGATTATGGATGAAACTGAAGAAATCCTTGACCTTTTGCGTGAAAATGCGCGTCTTTCAGTGGAAGATATTTCTGCTATGACAAGAAAGACGCCTGACGAAGTACGGGCTATTATCAAAAAACTTGAAGACAGCGGTATAATTATGAAATATGCTGCTATTGTGAATCCGGAGAAGGATGGCGAAGCAAAAGATAAAGTACGTGCAGAGATAGAAATTCAGGTAACTCCGGAACGGGACAGAGGGTTTGATGCCATTGCAGACCGTATTTACCGGTTTCCTCAGGTAAAATCACTGTATCTCATGAGCGGTGGGTATGATCTTAAAGTTATAATTGAAGGCGATACACTCAAAGAAGTTGCTTTTTTTGTTTCAAGCAAACTTTCTACACTTGAAGGCGTGCGTTCAACAAAAACCCACTTTATCCTTAAAACATATAAAGAGAATGATATAGTATATGTTGAACAGGACCGCGACAATCGTGAAGGAGTTTCTGCATAATGAATACGAGGGAAGACCGTTTCTCCCGTAAGATGCTTGCTACACCTCCGTCGGGAATTCGTAAATTTTTTGATTTAATAATTGGCCGTGACGATATCATTTCTCTGGGAGTTGGCGAGCCTGACTTTGCAACGCCATGGTCCCTTCGGGAAGAAGCATTTTATCACCTTGAGAAGGGGCAGACGTCATATACGTCGAACTGGGGTTTACTTGAACTGCGTGAACAAATTGCAAAGTATTTGGAACGGTTCGGTATGTATTATAGTCCGAAAAATGAAGTTGTTGTAACGATCGGCGGTTCTGAAGCTGTTGATGCAGCGTTACGGGCAATACTTAACCCTGGTGATGAAATCATTGTATGTGAACCGTGTTATGTTTCTTATCAGCCGCTTGCAGAATTGTGTGACGCAAAACTTGTGCATCTTGATACAAGTGTGAACGGGTTCTATCCGACTGCACGGCAGGTAGAAAAAGCGGTTACACCGCACACAAAAGCGCTTATGTTGTGTTCTCCGTCTAATCCGACGGGACGTGTTATACCTGCTGATGAACTGGCAAAGATTGCTGAAGTTGTAAAGAAACATCAGATTTGGTGTATCAGTGACGAAATTTACTGTGAACTTATATATGACGGACGTAAACATGTTTCTATCGGCGGTTTTCCCGGTATGAAGGATTATTCGATAGTCATTAATGGTTTTTCGAAAGCTTTTGCTATGACCGGATGGCGTATTGGATTTATGGCGGCTCCTGCAGAACTTTCTAAACAGGTATGTAAGCTGCATCAGTATTCTGCGATATGTGCACCGATTATGAGTCAGTATGCAGCCATTGAAGGGCTGAAAAACGGATGGAGTGAAGTTGAACGTATGCGCGTAAGCTATCAGCAGCGGCGTAATCTTATGTATAAGGCATTTACTGATATGGGAATTCCGTGTACGGAACCGGAAGGAGCTTTTTATTTATTTCCTGATATCCGTTCGACAGGACTTACGAGCGAGGATTTTGCTGCACGGCTCATTGAAAAATATCAGGTAGCCGTTGTTCCCGGAACGTGTTTCGGAAAAGGCGGCGAGGGATTTATCAGATGCTGTTATGCTACCGATATAAATAAAATAAAGATTGCAGTTACGCGTATTGCTGACATGGTAAAAGAACTGCGAAAGTAAGGAAGATAAATGGATACTATATTACCGGTTCTGATCGCGGTTATCGTAGGCTCTGCATTTCTTATTTTTATACTGACGGTAAGGTCGGTATCATCAAAAAAGAAAAACAAAAATGTATCAAAGGCTGTACGCCAGAAAAACAGAGCCTCTACTATTCGTGAATGTACAAAAAGATTGACGCATGATCCGCATAACATTAATGCACTGCAGCAGCTTGCAGATTTATATTATGATGAACAGAACTGGGAAAAAGCGTTTCCGTTGTATGATTCGCTGTATGAATTGTCACTTGTTCATTCGGAGATTGATATTCAGAAAGATGCTCTTCGTCAGGGGATATGTGCATTAAAAGTAAATAAACTTGATGAAGCGGAAAAAGGACTTTTATCTGCTCATAAATTACTGCCTAACGATTTTGAAACAAATTTTTACCTTGGACTGTTTTTATATCAGAGAAAAGATTATGAAAAAGCGATTGCCTGTCTTCATAAGGCTCATGCTATTCGTCCCGATGTTACCGATGTGAACAGACCGTTAGGATTTTCGTATTATAAATCTCAGCATTATAAAGAGAGTTTATCATATCTCCGCCATGTCCTTGACGAAGCACCTGAGGATAAGGAAACGTTGTTTGCCCTTGCATCAGCAATGGAAGAAGCCGGTTATGGCGATAAAGCCCTTAAAATATTTGTCCATCTCCGGCCTGATCCTGATTTTGGCGCTCAGTCGTGTCTGGCCGCAGGACTTATTCATGAACGTCTGAAACAGTTTCAACAGGCTGTGCAGGATTACGAAATAGGATTGAAGCTGGAGAGTATTCCTCCTGATTTGCAGACATCATTACGGTATCGTCTTGCAAATTCGTATATTGCGGTAAATAATATCAGTAAAGGATTGTATTACCTGAAACAAATTCAGAATACAACGCAAAATTATAAAGACGTTGCAACGCTTGTTCAGCGGTATCAGGAACTTAATTCGAATTCAAATTTGCAGACATATCTTATGTCGGGAACAAGTGATTTTGTTGCTCTTTGCCGGAAATCTGTAGAAGCGTATTATCCGAATGCGGTAGTAAAAATTGAAGATATTTCAGTTGCGACAGAATCTATAGAGATATTATGCAGCGTTGAATCAAGCCGGTGGGAAGATACGGAACTGTTTCGTTTTTACCGGAATACAGGAGCAATCGGTGAACTGTATGTACGCGATTTTCATTCAAAACTTCGTGATATAAAATGCGACCGTGGTTTCTGTGTTACGGCCGGTGTATATACTGAAGAGGCGCATAAGTATGTCGAGGGCCGCCCTATAGATCTTATTGAAAAAAATATGCTTGTATCTGTTTTGAAAAAGATTGATATGCTCGGCTAGATTGTCTGTTTTCGTATAATAACAAGATTTCGTTCTGCGTCCGGCAGATAAGGAACAACAAGTTTTTCTACTTTATAATCTTTTATAATGTCTTTTATCCCAGTCATTTCTTCATCAATGCTTGTCTGTTTTGCTTTATATGCCGCAAGATAACCTTTTTCAACTGTGAGCGAAAGAAGTGTTTTTATCATTTTTTGGTCAAGCGGACGAAATGCCCTGAATACAGTTATATCGAAACTGCCGGCTTTTATACGTTCTGCTTCAGATTTTACAACTGAAACATTCTGCAGTCCGAGTATTGCAGCACAGTTTTCCAGAAATGCGCAGCGCTTGTCCATACGCTCGACAAGGACGAATTCATATTGCGAAAACAAAGCCGCAAGAGGTATTCCCGGAAGGCCTCCTCCTGAACCGATGTCACCGAAAGTTATGTCTTTCCGACTTTTTTCTGCAAGCGATGTGAGTAATTTCCACGGTGCAAGACTGTCCAGAATATGGCGGATAACAAGTTCATCGTGACTATCTGTATTAACAAGATTATACGCAGAGTTGAAAAGTTGAAGTTCTTTTATATAAACTTCCATTTTTTGTGCAAGTGCACCGGTCTGTCCGGATGTAATACCAAGCTGTGTTAATCCATCAATAAGTTTATCATTCATTTACAGTTTTTTTATTACCTATGTCTATAAGCAGATCCATATTGTAAGACGGTTCGTTAAGGCGCATTGTGATCAGATTTCCGGTTTTTGTAGCCGAAAGATTATTTTTTTGTGCCAGTTGATAAATAAACGAATACTTATTTACATAATCCTGAACAACAGCAGGTTTTACAATGTATTGTGTGGATACACCTGCGCTGCCGGTTGCTTTAAAAAGGAGATAAAACGTCTCGTCATGGGTATTCCCGTTTGACACATACTTGCGGTCTCCTGTGAGAAGAAAAGAGCCATTACTTTCTCTGTCGCTGAAATAGATTGTCCGGCACGTTGCAAGAATGTCATATCCATTTACTCTGAAACGAAGAATACCCGGCGTTGTGCTGTCGTTACGGGCGGCGGTATTGTTAGTAACTCCGGTATTTTTATTTGTCTGCGGATCTGATATAACCGATTTATTTTCTTTTTTTAACTCATCAAGCTGCTGCAGAATATTTGTAAGCAGTGTGCCTGTAGATGCAGCGTTTGTTGTGGGCCGCGTATTGAGTGAGGAATAAAAAGAACTAAGCAATCCTGCATTGTCAAGAAGTGACAAATCTGAAGCAGTAACTGATGAAGAAAGACTATTCTGACCCAGCGGTGTAAGGGAAGAGGTATTTATATCTGTGGCGGCGGACAGGGACTGAGATGTTGTTTTTGCTTCAGGGGGTGTCTGCTTCGATGAAGTTGTACCGGCAGATGATTTTGTACTACTGATTTCTCCGGGCGTATAAAAAGAACTTCCGATAGTAGGTGCACTGATTGCAGGCATTGCAGGTGAAGAAATCGAAGAGATGGACGGCATTGCAGGCATTTCGGATACGGTGCCAGATGATGTTGATTTACTTTCTGCAGATGAAGCCTTTACTCCTTCTGCAGAAATGGTATAAAAAACAGAACCGATAAACACAACGGAAGCAATAATCCTCAGTTGTTTATATATTACCAAGGGCATCCTCCACATATTCAAGCCGCTGCTGCAGCTGTGCTATTGTTTTTTCCAGACGGGATTTTTCTTTTTCAAGCTTTACTTTCGGATCATCAGTACGCGATGCAGCGTTGTTCCGTTTCATCATTTCCCGTACAGAAACGGGGCTGGTACCGTTCATAAGCTGTTGTTCCGCTGCATTTCTGTCTTCCGGTTTTCTTATTCCCGCAACAAGTTTCATATTGTCATATCCGAGCGCAGGATTGACTGGCACGATTCCCAGTTTTGCGATATCACGTGCGGAATTACGTGGCAGGCAGAGTACGCGGTCGACATAATCTTCATAGCGGATATTTGCCTGTTCGCATAATTCATGCGCCTTGGCAAGCAGTTTACCGAATTCCATCATCAAATTTCCGTTTTTTTCAAGATAATTTTTGCGGATTTCTTCCGTTAGTTTTTCCAGCTCAGGTGAATTTTCAATCCCGATAACATAATAACCTTTATTTTCTGCAATTTTGATGAGTTCGTTAAATTTTGCCCAGAACGCCTGATTGTGCACTTTTGCATTAAGCGGTGCATTACTACCGGATACTGCAAGTGTTTTTTCGGTAATCAAATGATGCGTATATTCATGAACTGCAGTATAAATAAGCTGGTTGTCTGTCTTGAAGTTTTTATTATGCAGCAGAATCTCATGAGTGTCCGGTTTATACAAACCGTTTACGCGTTTACTGTCCTTCCCTGTCTGGATTACAGTGAAGTCGAGTTTGGAATCCTGTATATCAAGCAGGATTTGTTTGATTTTCTCATTATCCATAAATTATACCAGTATTATAGCAGAAGTGCAGATGGAATTCAAACGGAAGCGTCTGTCCTGTGATAGTACTTACGGGACGGACGCTTTTGAAATTGAAGGCTCGTTTTTTAGTCTGCTGACCTGTTTTCAATGTACTACGTTTTTAGTATGGCACACCGTCTGCGGCAGGAGCGGACATATGTTTAGATGAGAAAACAAGTGCTATAAGTGTTACCACGTAAGGGAATATTTTAAAAATTACCGTAGGCACCGAACCGAGTGCCGGAATTACCTGTGATACATTTGCGAGTGTTGTAAAGAAACCGAAGAAGAAAGTTGCTCCGAGAATTCCCAGAGGCTTCCATTGGCCGAAAATCATGGCCGCTATTGCAAGAAAACCAAGGCCGGCAACACTCCCGTTAAATTCTCCGCTGTACGTTACAAGCATAATACCTCCGCCGAGTCCCGACAGTGCACCGCTCATAAGTACTCCGAAATACCTCATTGCATATACGTTTATTCCTGCACTTTCGACGGCTGACGGATGTTCACCGCAGGCACGAAGTCTGAGACCGAACGACGTACTGTAAAGCAGCCACCATGAAAATGCCCATATACCGAGTGCAAGCCATGACGACCAGTATGAACGGGCAAAAAAGAGCGGACCAACAACCGGCAGTTTTGAAATAACGGGAATATCGTTGCGTACAATTCCCATCAGAATGGGGATGTTTCCGCTGCCCGTGATCATACGTGCGGCATATACGGTCACAGCTGCCGCAAGCATGTTGATTGCTGTACCTGATATTGTCTGGTCGGCTTTCAGGTTAATTGATGCAAATGCATGAAGCAGTGCAAAAAGCATTCCGCAAATAATACCTGCAAGCAGGCCTGTCACGATGCATATACCGTGCGGCATTATATTTTCGGTAAGTTTGATAAAGAATGCTGTTGCAAAATATCCTGACAGCATAAGTCCTTCAAGACCAAGGTTCGAGACGCCTGAACGCTCGCTGTACAGGCCTCCGAGACTTGTAATGAGCATCGGGATTGTATAAGCAATGACATAAGGAAATATTTGAACAAAAAGTCCCCACATTATTGAGCCTCCTGAGTTTTTTTATCCGCCGCTGCCGCTTTTTCTTCCTGTTTTTCGTGTATTCTATGGAAAAGTCCGTTCCACAGTTTTTCAAAAAGAATACTTGTTGCCGTGAAATAGATGATTACCGAAATGATTGTATCGGCGATTTCCGGGGGAACGGATGTCATCGCATTCATGAATCCTTTTCCCGACTGTAATATGCCGAAGAAAATTGACGCAAGCAGAACACCGACAGGAGTAGAAGCACCAAGCAGTGCTACGGCAATGCCGTCGAATCCCTGTGAAGGCATAACGCCGATCTGCATGTTGAGTGAATAACCGGTATAGTATGAAAGACCTGCAAGTCCGGCAAGCGCACCTGAAATCGTCATGGAAAGTACAATACTGCGGTTTACGTTGATCCCAGCATATTCTGCACAGCTTTTATTTGCACCTACTGCCTTAAGACTGAATCCAAGCGTTGTTCTGCTGAGGAGATACTGAATCAGTATGATAGCAGTAATTGCAATGAATATGCTGTTGTTTATATATTCGGAACCGGTAAAAATATTTGAGAGCCACGGCGTACGAAGAGACTGTGAAACAACAATCGACGAACTTTCTGTTTCAAGCGACGGCCCTTTGAGATATGCGGGAATAAAATAATAAATACTCCAGTATGCAATCCAGTTCATCATGATTGTTGAAACTACTTCATGTACGTTGAATTTTGCTTTTAAGTATCCTGGTATTGCAGCCCAGACAGCACCTCCGGCAATTGCAGAAAGAATGAGTACAATAAGGTAGAGTGGACGCGGGAGAAAAACGTAATGGGCAACGATTGTTGCCATAAGTCCTCCGACGAGCATCTGACCGGAACAACCGATGTTGAACAATCCTGTTTTATATGCAAACGCAAATGCAAGCCCTGTAAAAAGCAGCGTCATCGCAGTTGCCAGAGAGTTTCCTATACGCTCCATGTTCATAAGACTGCCTTTGAACATGTATCCGTATGCTGCAAACGGATTTTCGCCTATTACAGCCATAAGAATACCGCCTGCAAGAAGTCCCAGAATAACAGCACTGAATGCAATTAAAAACGGACTGCTTTTGTGCTCTTCTTTTATTTTTGGTTTATCTGCCATTACTGTACCTCCTGCTGCCTGACACCTGCCATCATGAGTCCGACCGCATGTTCATCTGTTTCAGCTGTATTAACAATATTCATAAGTTCTCCGCCGCTTATGACGGCAATTCGGTCTGATAAATTGAAAATTTCATCAAGTTCGAGCGAAACAAGCAGTACGGCATTTCCTTTGTCGCGGTGTGCAACAATCTGTTTGTGTATATATTCTATTGCACCCACGTCGAGTCCTCTCGTTGGCTGGACGGCAATGAGTAATTCCGGATTCATGGCGATTTCACGTCCGACAATCATTTTCTGCTGATTCCCGCCTGAAAGTTTTCCGGCAGATGATTTTATTCCTTCTCCTGAGCGCACATCGAAGTGTGAGGTAACGTTCTGAGCGTACCTGCGCATATAGCCGTCGTCAAGAATACCGTATCTGCTGAACGGCGGGCGGTAAAATTCTTTTATGGCTATATTGTCTGAAATGGATTCAGTCGGCACAATACCTCTTTTCTGGCGGTCCTCGGGAATATGTCCTATACCGAGTTCATTGCGCTTTCGTATAGTCAGATGTGCAGCGTCTTTCCCGTCAATGATTATTTCTCCGCTTTGTACAGGGACCAGCCCCGTGATTGCTTCAACAAGTTCGCTTTGTCCGTTTCCGTCAACGCCTGCAATACCGACGATTTCACCTGCATGAACGGTAAGATTAAAGTTTTTTACACCGGGTACGTTTTTTGTGTTCAGTACGCAGAGATTTTTCAGTTCCAGAACCGGTCTTCCCGGTTGTGCCTGTGCTTTATCAACTTTAAAACTGACCGGGCGTCCCACCATCATAGCTGCCATATCCTTCATGCTTGTGGAGGCGACATCTACAACATCAATCATCTTACCACGGCGTATCACGGTACACCGGTCTGCTGCGGCCTTTATTTCATTAAGTTTATGAGTAATAAGTATGATTGATTTTCCTTCTTTTACCAGATTTTTCATAATCTGCATAAGATCGTCTATTTCCTGAGGAGTAAGTACTGCAGTAGGCTCGTCGAATATCAGTATGTTTGCATCGCGGTAGAGCATCTTGAGTATTTCAACCCGTTGCTGCATACCGACTGAAATGTCTTCTATTTTCATATCCGGCGCAATATTGAGACCGTATTTTTCACTTAATTTTTTTATTTTCAGAGCTGCTTCTTTCCGGTGCAGAATAAAACCGTCTTCTTTTCCGAGAATGATGTTTTCAGTTACGGTAAAATTGTGCACAAGCTGGAAGTGCTGATGAACCATCCCTATGCCCAGACGGGTTGCGTCATTTGGATTTTTGATGGTGACTTCCTGTCCGCGTACTTTTATAGTACCCCTGTCCGGACGATACAGTCCGAAGAGAATGCTCATGAGTGTGGATTTACCAGCCCCGTTTTCTCCGAGTATTGCATGAATTTCCCCTTCCTTTATCTGCAGCGTAATATCGTCGTTCGCAATAATTCCGGGGAATTCTTTCCTGATATGGAGCATTTCAATTACATAGTTGCTGTCCATCAATGCCTCCGAAAATTTTTCATCATTATATCATAAGTATAACGATTACGGCATAAAAAAAGGCCGCCGGTTAAGGCGGCCTTTTTAGCCCTGTTAATTATTTAATAAGTCCGTCTGCCGAAGCAGCAACGGTGATTTTACCTGCTTTTATGTCTGCAAGAGCCTGCATAGCGTCTTTCTGTGCTTCATCGGAAAGGTTCGGATTTGTTTCCGGAATACCGATTCCGTCGTTTGCAGCAGAAAGTTCAAGTTCCTGCCCGCCGGGGAATTGTCCTGCAAGTTCATCTTTTATCATGTCGTATGAAGCGCGGTCAAGATATTTCATAGCTGAAGTAAGTACGGCACTTTTTCCGTCCGGCATAACACCGTCGTTGTACTGATCAACATCAACTCCAACCATCCATACGTCTTTACCTGTTGAACGGCGTGTTTTTGCTTCATTGATAACACCAACACCAACACCGCCTGCAGCAGCAAATATAACTTTTACACCTTTATCATACATTGAAGCTGCAAGCTGCTGTCCGGCAGCAACGTCTGAGAAAGTTCCCTGATAGATAACATTTTCAGGTTTAATTGTAATTTTTGTTCCGAAGTTTTCGTTGGAATACTTTATACCCTGCTGCCAGCCCCAGTTGTACTTCTGAACGGCAGGAATCTCCATACCGCCGATGAATCCGAATTCCCCTTCCTTAATTTGAACAGATGCTGCAACACCTGCAACAAAACCAGACTCCTGTTCAAGCCATGAAACAGCAACAGTGTTTGTTCCTGTTTTGAAAGTTGCATAGTCTGCAGTATGCGGTTTTCCGTCAAGCAGAACGAATTTTACATTCGGATATTTATCCTGTGCCGTATAAATAGCTGTTTCAAATTTGAATCCCGGGCAGATAATTACCTGATATCCGGCATCAGCGAGGTTTCCGATTTCCTTGAGGTAGTCGGCTTCGGTCGTTCCTGCAGGTTTAAGATATTTGCAGTCGATTCCCATGTCTTTCTGTGCACGGAGGATTCCTTCCCACGTACCCTGATTGAAGGATTTGTCATCAATTGTACCAGAATCGGTAACCATTCCGATCTTGAGAGCTGTCTTCTTTGCTTCTGTTTTTTTTGAACATCCGGTAACAGCGAGTGCTGCTACAGCAAGTGCGCATACAAGTGCTAATGCTTTTTTCATACTATGAACTCCTCTGAACGTATTGGCGTTCTTTCAGCATCATAACTTAAATGAATGAATAAGTGAAGAGGTTATTACATAACTAAAACTTACAGAAGAATCAGCCTGAGGGAATAAATAATTAAGCTGTTGTTTATAATAGCCTGATTATTAAGCCATCGGTGCTTCCTGTGTACGGAGAGATAAGATTTCTGACTGGTATTTTATTCTTCAATAGACAGTTCCTTTGCACCTGTTTTAGCATCTTTTCGAAGTGTACGAAGGTCTCCGGACGTTTTTACCGTTACATTGTCTCCTGATTTATATCTACATTCGGAAACATCGACGGCAAGCGTAAGTCCCAGCGTACTGCATGCATAGTAACCCGTGCGGTGTCCCGGAAGCCTGATAGGATCACTTGTTATACGGAGCGTTAACGGAGATTCACAAGTCTGCCTGCTCTGGACAACTTCTGGTGTGGCAGTTGTTGCCAGTACGAAACTGAGCACTGCCCGTTCTTTCGGAATTCCTGCGTCGGCTGAAAGTTTAAGCAGCTCCTGTGGTGCGTCTTCCGTGGAAAATGCGAAGTTGCACCATTTTGCAGTACCACCCGTTCTGGCATGCAGCCCGTTCATGGCGCATGCCTGTACATGCGGACAGGGTGCCGTAATTGCCATACCGCTTTTTATAAATGAATCACGAAGCAGACTTATAATACGTGCCTGCCGGGGAACACCCGGTTCTACAACGAATACTGTGTGTTTTGTGTCTGCATATGAACGAAGTGCCGCAGCATATTTTTGTGCAAGTTCTTCCGGAGTAAACTGTCCGTCCTGATATAGTTCATTGAACATATTTGCACAGGTAATAAATGATGCCTTTTCCCGGATATTTGTTCCCATCGGTCCTTTTATCCTGATGATGTTCCAGTGCGGTTCAGCATTTGAATCTGCAGGAGGCGTACGTGCTGCTGCAGAAAGGTAGATGTCTTCGCCGGTCGACAAAACATTTTGAGATATATCCATACAGTACCATGTCAGTTTTCTATTCCGGAGTTCCGGACAGGCAAGCCATAAGGCTGTAACGACAGTAAGCGGTCCGCTGCCTATATCAAGACAGTAATCACCGTCCTTAAGCGGAAAAGAACGGGATCCGAGGTTTGCAAAGAGCCGTGTAAGACGTACCAGATTCCACCACGTAAAATAACGCACATATGCAGAAATATATGCAGGATTGTTCATATAGCCAAGACGCCGGACAGCCCGTTCGTCTGTAAGTTCGTGAGAAAGCTGACGTATGTCCAGCGGTAAAGAACGCAGCTGTCTGCTGTTTGAAGGAAAAACGCCCTGTACGATTGCAGAAAAATTGTCCAGAACTTTACGTGCATCATCCGGTACCGCTGAAGCATTAAAAAGATGTGTAACTGTTATCAGTTTCGCATCTGCTGCGCGGAAACGCTCCTGTGACGGATAACCGGGCTGTGAGCCGTGCAGTTGTTTTTTCTCCGTATATTTACGGGCGATGGTTTGTTTTTTACCCGCTGTATTGTTTTTAACAAATTTTCCGTACCATTTTTCTCCTGGTACCGTATCAGTTCTTTTCATTGGTTTCCTGTTGCGTAACGCTTTGCCGCGGACGATATTTCCGTATTATAAGGTAGAGTGTTGTAAGATCCGACCGCAGTTCATGAATGGCATGGAAAATATCCGTATCGTTGCTGGCAATCGTTGCTTCTTCAATAATCTGACTTCGTGCACCTTCGATAGTGAATTTTTTTATACCGATAAGATATTTCAGACGAAGTATAATATCTATTTCCCGCTGTGAATAAACCCGCCGTCCCCCCATATCTTTCTGCGGAGCAAATCCCGGTATGACACTTTCCCAGTAGCGCAGTACGTGTGCTTTGACTCCTGTAATTTCTTCGACCTCTCCGATAGAATACCCTGCCATTTATTTCCCCGATATTACTTCTGCCGTTCCAGCCAGTCCTGCCTGCTTGCTTTCATTTCAAGCTGGACAGGAATTTTACCGAATCCGAAATCAGAACGGATTTTATTTTTCAGATATGTGATATACGTCTGCGGCACAACTTCCGGCTTTGTGGCAAATATAAGAAAGGCGACAGGATTGACGCCGGTCTGCGTCATATAACGGATTTTAAAGTGAATGGCTTTACTTGCCGGCGGAGGATACTGAAACAGCCAGTCTTTGAGCGCTGCATTGAGAACGGATGTGTCTATTTTCTGAGTAAGCTGCTTATACAGTTCAATGGAAGTATCAAGCAGATCTTTTATACCTTTACCTTCAAGTGCGGAAAGCGCAAGAACAGGCGCATAATCCATCTGGCCGAACATGATATGAATTTTGTCAACGGCATTCCGGAAAGAAGTTCTTCCCTTTTCCTGTGTATCCCATTTATTTAATGCAAAAATGATACCGCGTCCCCGTTCGTAGGCAAGCGCGCATATTTTTTTTACCTGCTCGTCCAGTCCGTCCTGTGCATCAATCATAAGAATCATGATGTCACATTCATCGAGCGTTTTGATTGCACGGTTTACGGAATAATATTCGACATTTTCTTTTACTTTAGCTTTTTTGCGGATTCCCGCAGTATCAAGTACTTGAAAATCAGTACCATCATATGAAAATTTTCCTTCAACAACGTCTCTGGTAGTCCCTGCATAATCACTTACGATCGATGCGTCGGAATGAGTGAGTCTGTTTGACAGAGTTGATTTGCCCGTATTCGGTTTACCCATAATGGCAAGTCGTATAACCGGTTTTTTCTCAAATTCTACGACACGGGAAAAATCAAGTCTGGAAACGATTTTCTGAGATAAATCCTCCAGATGGTCGCCGTGTTCTGCAGAAATGAATACAAGTTCGTCAAATCCGTATTTTGCATATTCGTACGCGATGTCTGTATTGCGCCCGCCTTCTGTCTTATTGATTACGGCAATTACTTTTTTCCAGTAAGGCCGCACTCTGAGTATAAGTTCTTCATCTTCTGCTGTTATTCTGCCAGGTTCAAGAAGCAGAAGAATGAGATCCGCCTTCCGCATTTCGTCAAGAGACTTACCGACTACGAGTTCGTCAAGTTCCGCTTCTTTTGTTCCTGAATCTCGTTCCAGCTTGTATCCGCCGGTGTCGATAATATATACCGGTTTTCCGCAGATAACGGCAGTTGCCTCGACAGGATCCCGTGTGACACCCGGAGTAGGGTCGGTTATTGCTATTTTCTTCTTCATGAAACAGTTGAAGAGCGTGGATTTTCCGACATTCGGTCTTCCTGCGATGACAACGACGGGACAGTTCGCAAATTCTTTGTTACGCATCTCTTCATCAATTTTTATTGCTGTTTCTTCTGCCTGTTTTTGAGCTAATGGCTGTGAAAAATCAGGTTTCTGTTTTTTTGTCATAATAATCCTTATTTCTGTATGTGGAAATTAATCAACATTTTCTTTAATCGATATTCCCCTAGAGATTGTTCAAATGCTTTGCTGAAATAGACTGTAGTTCATCTATGGTAAAGCGTGATAACAGTTCTTTGATTCCCGGTATCATTTTCGGACTCATACTCAGGCTCCTGATGCCCATCCCTGCAAGAACGAGTACGCTGTCGCTTCTGCCTGCCATTTCACCACATACCGAACAGGGAATATCTGCTTTTTTTGCACTGTCGATCGTTACTGCAATGAGGCGCAGTACTGCAAGATTGAATTCATCATATAAATCAGCTACCGTCGAATTTTCGCGGTCGACTCCAAGCGTATACTGCGTAAGATCGTTTGTCCCAAGCGAGAAAAAAGCACTTTCTTTTGCCAGACAGTCTGAGGTGACTGCCGCGGCCGCCGTTTCTACCATTATGCCTATCGGAACGTTCGGATTGAACGTAATATTTTCAGAATTCAGTTCGTCCCGTACAGTGTGAACAAGCGTTTTACACTGATCAACCTGTTCTACGCTTGTAATAAGCGGAAGCATTATTTTCAGATCTCCGTAGACACTTGCCCTGTACAATGCACGCAGCTGCGTTTTCAGTATCTGAGGATATGCCAGAGACAGGCGGACCGCTCGAAGTCCCATAAGCGGATTTTTTTCTGCAATTGCAGGGATATCGACGGAATTAATGAGCTTGTCTCCGCCTGCATCAAGTGTACGGATAACGACAGGTTTTCCATCCATTGTTTCAAGAACACGTTTATATGCTTCAAACTGAGTATCCTCGTCGAACGAACGGGCTGCCGAATTACTTGTTTCCCCTGCCGTACTCATATATAGAAATTCTGTCCGGAACAGACCAATACCAGCTGCTCCGGAAGCTTTTGCATATTCAGCTTCCTCCGGTGTTCCGATATTGGCGTACAACTCGAATAATGTTCCGTCTTTAGTTCTTGCAGGCTTGTCAAAAAACGCTTTTAACGTTTCCTCATGTTTTTTTTCAGCCGCGATCTTGTCTTCATATTCGACAAGCGTGTCAAAATCCGGATCGGAAAGGACTTCCGCCGTTTTACCGTCTACAATTACTTTGTCGCCTGTATGAATCAGTTTTGTAATGTTTGTAAGACCGACTACTGTTGGGATACCATAGTTACGCGCCAGAATAACGACATGGCTTGATACGCCACCTTCCGTGAGCGCAAGACCTGCAATTTTTCGTTTTGAAAGGATGATTGTATCTGTCGGAGAAAGTGTTACTGCAACAATTACCGCACCATCGGGAACCTGATTGATATCAAACGGATGAATGTCCATCATGTCATCAAGTACCCGGCCGAAAACATCAGTAATATCCTGTGCGCGTTCTGCAAGATATTCATTCCCTGCATTCCGTAATCTGCCGGCATATTCTTCTGATTTTACATTGATTGTATATTCGATATTCTGCAGAGTTCTTTCATATTCATCTTTTAATTCTGCAAGAAAAACCGGATCGTCGAGCATGAGAATATATGTTTCGAATATTTCACGCTGTGTATCGTTCGCTTTTACACTTTTCGGGAGATTTTCAAGTTGTCTGGAGATTTGAGCCGTGACTGTTCTGATTGAATCCTGAAAACGTTCCCAGCCTTCCGCTGTTTCTTCTCTTCGGATGTGTTTTTGAGGAATAGCTCTTTTTACTGCTTCTGGGATAACAAAAGCTGTACCGACCCCCACTCCATCCGCTGCCGGAATACCGAGAAAAACTTCCATTTCCTACAATTATATCGACCACATGCGGAATTGTCAAATCAGACTGAAAATCGGCAATTATATTGCAGAATATCCGGAGAAATTTATCTTCGAAAGAAATTACAGGCTGATTCCGAAACTTTCCGTATGGATCAGATCGTCCAGTTTTTCCAGATATCCGGGCAATAACCGGCTGTTGCATCCGCCTTACCGTTACGGACGACCGGCTGTTTCATCAGAAGCGGATTTTCAAGCAGCTTTTCTTCTTTGTCTTCATCGGGCAGCCATGCAATATCCGCATAGTTTCTGCTGTTTTTGTCCAGCAGGTGTTCAAGTGCCAGCTTCCGGCTCCCACAGGATTTTGTGAGACAGGAAAGAACATTGTCCAGTTCGCCCTCGCTTATCCCTTTTTCCTTTAAATCGATTGATTGAACTGACATCCGGCGGTCACTGAACCAGCGTTCTGCCTTTTTTACGTCAAAGTTTTTTGCAGTTCCGAATATTTGTATAGCCATATGAAAAAGTATATCATAAACGCAGCAAGTATTTCAGCGGTTTCTTTTTTATATGATATACTGTATGCATGAAAAAGATACATAACGCTGTATTTTTTGCAGTATTTTTTTTATGGGCAGGCATACTTTTTTGTAAAGAAACTACGACAAAAAAGGTTGATATTCTTTTTACTCATGATGTACATTCTCAGCTTGACAGAGAGGCAAAGGCCGCCCTGCTGGTAAAAAAAGAACAAAAGAAAAATCCGGACGTATTTTTCTTTGATGCCGGTGATTTTTCTATGGGTACGCTGTATCAGATGCTTTATACAACGGAAGCCGCAGAACTGCGTATCCTTGGTATGGCAGGCACCGATGTAACAACTCTCGGCAATCATGAATTTGATTATGGTTCGTACGGCCTTTACGATATGCTTGAATCAGCGAAAAACTGTCGTGGTCCGGTTCCCCGCATTGTGCTTGCGAACGCAGACTGGGAAAAATCCGGGCCTGGGGCACTTGTTATAAAACAGGCTTTTGACGATTACGGCGTAAAACCATACGTTGTTGTAGAGAAGGGGGGTGTCCGTATAGCTGTATTCGGGATATTCGGAAAGAATGCACTTTTTTGCGCACCGACGTGTGAAGTTGCGTTTGCCGGCCAGTCCGAAAGCGCCGAAAAAATTGTTTCAGTTATAAAAGCAGAAGAAAAACCGGATATGATTGTGTGTCTTTCGCACAGCGGAACGAATGTAAAAAAATCGAAGTCGGAGGACGAGATTCTTGCAGAAAACGTTCCTTCCATTGATTTGATTGTAAGCGGCCATTCTCATACGACACTTGCAGAACCTGTTGTTCACGGAAATACCTGTATAGTTTCATGCGGTGCCTATTCTGAAAATATTGGACATGTTGAACTTGAACAGAATAACGACGGACGATGGAACGTAGTTGATTATACCTTAATTCCGGTTACTGACCGCATGCCGGAAGATGCTGAGCTGCAGACGGAATTAGAGTCATTCAGAGACGATGTCGATACGAAGTATCTTTCAAGATACAACCTGCGCAGTGACGAAATTCTTGCACAGAATTCCGGGCAGCTTTCAGAAACAGACGCCGGGTACGTTATGGCAGACTGTGTACGTACTGCTGTTAAGCAGCTTGAAACAGTTTCGGATAACAGCACATTCAGCGGAACTGGCAGGTATGTTGATTTTGTCTGTATCCCTTCAGGACTCCTCCGGGGAACATACGCATCCGGGCCTGTTACAGTAGCTGACGTGTTTCAGTCATTTTCACTCGGCATCGGTCCTGACGGGTATACCGGTTATCCGCTCGTAAGCGTATGGGTAACGGGAAAAGACATAAAATCCGTTACCGAGCTGGATGCATCTCTTTCTCCCTTTATGGATACTGTTTCCCTTTATTTTTCCGGACTGGCATTTACATACAATCCGCACCGTTTTATTTTTAACAAGGTTGAAAAAGCTATGACTGTTACCGAAGACGGTACAGAAACACCGCTTGTTGACAATAAACTGTACCGGTGTATCATTGATATCTATACCGCCCGTATGATGAAAGGTGTCGTGGGGGTAACAAAAGGAATGGTTCAAATAGTACCACGCGATGCACAGGGGAATCCGGTAACTGATTTTACAAAGCAGATTGTGTATGCAAAAAGCGGTGAGTTGAAGGGGTGGTATGCGATCGCATACGGACTGCGGGAGAAAAGAGTTATTTCCGGGTATTCCGGACGGCGTGAAAAAATGAAACTGCGTGATTCATCATGGGCTCCGGCTGCACTGTTTTTATATCCGTCTCATTTTGCAGTTCTCGTATACAGTATAAGCTGCATTCTTACAGCCGTCTGTATTCTGCTGATCGTACTTGTTGTCAGGCTTAAACGGAAAAGAAAGCAAAAACAGGCAGACTGAATCATACTGATTTATCCGACAGGACCTTAAGTTTCAACAAGTCCCTTGTCTGTTATCCTGATAGACGGAATGACCGTAAGTGCCATAAACGACAGCGTAATAAACGGGTCTATTCCTTTCCTTATACCGAGCCGTTCTGCCTCTTTCAGCATTTCTGCAAGCGTTTCTTCAACTTCGGTACACGCCTGCATGCTCATAAGACCGCAGACGGGAAGCGGCAGTTTTCCGGTAATTTTCCCGCCGGAGGAAATTGCGTATCCGCCCTGCATTTCCTGTATACATGCGGCGGCAGTCAGAATATCAGTGTCGTTGTCGCCTGCTGCTATAATGTTGTGGGCGTCGTGAGATACGGACGTTGCGATTGCTCCTCCGTGTATACCAAACCCTTTAAGCGGGGCGGCCGCTGCTTTTCCAGTTCTGCCGTGACGTTCAAATACGCATATCTTATTGTATCTGCTGTCGGGCATAAAGAATCCGTCTCTTCCCCCTGTTTTTTCATGAAGACTTTCGGTAAGCAGCTGCCCGGGAATCATTCCGATTACGCGGTTGCGGTCTTCAAGCCCGACACGTATACGATCCGGTACCAGGTTTTCAACGTGGACGGTGGAACGCAGTTTCGGAGGAACGGGAACATCGTATTCTGCAGCATAATCGTCGGCGGTAAGAATCATTCCATTTTTAATCACCGCGGCAGGTACCGTATCGTCAAGTTTGTTCATGATCAGAATATCTGCTTTGAATCCGGCCGCGACAGCGCCATGGTTGCGCAGACCATAAAAACGTGCAGTCTGCCAGCTTCCCATCCGGTATGCCTGCACGGGTGGTACTCCGAGTTTAATCGCTTTATGCACACAGGTACTTATGTGGCCTTCCCGCCTGATTTCTGCCGTATGCTTATCGTCCGTACAGAACATACAGTTGTCAAGCGAAACATGAGCTGCCAGCAGGCCTTTTACCACAGCCTCCAGATTTTTTGCACCGCTTCCTTCCCGTATAAATACTGCTAAACCGGAACGGAGTTTTTCGAGCGCTTCTTTTCCTGTCGTTGATTCATGGCAGTTTTCAATACCAGCCAGTCTGTATGCCTGAAGGTCGTTTCCGCATCCGCCCGGGTAATGACCGTCGATGCGGTATTCCCTGCCGCTGAACATATGCAGTTTTTCGGCCATGCGGGAATCACCGGAAATTACATCCCTGTACCGCATGACTTCTCCAAGACCAAGAACACGCGGGTGGTGCAGATATCGTTTCATCATTGCAGGGGTAAACTCTCCGCAGCCGTTCGTATCGCTGTCTGCAGCCGGAACAGATGACGGGATAAGAATGTAAACGTCCATAAGCGTATGTTCCGTCGCCTCAAGCAGATAATCAAGCGCATCTGTGCCGCTTACATTTACCGCTTCATGCGGATCGGCGATAATCGTTGTCGTACCGGCTTTGACAAGTACTTTTGAAAGTTCTCCGGGCAGCAGCATGGAAGATTCCATATGCATGTGAGCGTCGATAAGCCCCGGCGCAATATATTTTTTTCTACAGTCTATTTCTTTTTTACCGGAATACGTTCCCAGTCCCACAATCGTACTCCCGCAGAAAGCTACGTCGGTTTTTATCAGTTCTGAAGAAAAAACGTCTACGACAGTTCCTCCCTTGAGAACAACATCGGCTTTTTCGTCACCCCGTGCAGCGGCCAGAAGACGTGTACGGGTATCTGCGGAAGACTCCATAAAACTCCTTATATACCCTATTATATAGTAAAAAGTCGTTCACGGGGAAAAAAAAGTGAAACTGCCGGAATAATTACGGTCGGAACGATTTGAGTGCATCGATTGTTTTTTGAATTAATTCCTCAAGCGTCCAGCCGAGCATGTCCGCACCATTCTGAATTACTTCGCGCGAACAGCCTGCGGCGAATTTAGGTGTTTTGAATTTCTTTAGTACTGATTTTACTTCCAGATCCTGAACGCTCTTAGACGGACGCATGATCACGACAGCTCCGATAAGTCCTGTCAATTCGTCCGCCGCATACAGTACTTTTTCCATTTCGAGTTCAGGCTTTATATCGACCGTAATTCCGTAGCCATGACTTGCCGCGGCACGGATTGCTTCCGGTGAAAGACCTGCCTCTTTCATGAGTTCCTGTTCTTTTATACAGTGCTGTTCAGGCCATTTTTCAAAGTCAAGATCGTGAAGCAGCCCTACGATACCCCAGAAATCTTCATCTCTCTCATATCCCAGAGCCCGGGCAAACCAGCGCATTGTACCTTCGACTATCTGTCCGTGTTCCAGGTGAAAAGGATCACTATTATATTTTTTTAACAGAGTCCATGCATCATCTCGTGAAATACCAGCGTTCATGCTGCGCCTCCTGATGAAGGAAGTATAACATTTTCACAACGAATAGTAAGCAATTGCTTCAATAAAAAATATTTTCCTGTAATTCCGGTACAGTTGCTTGTACATACCCTGCGTATACTCTAAAATAACGGATTACAGATATGAATGTAATGCCGCTTACTCCTTTAACTTTTTTTATTGTATGTCCTCTTGTTTTTCTGGCAGGATTTGTTGATTCTATTGCAGGAGGGGGCGGTATTATTTCTTTACCCGCATATCTTTTTGCGGGGCTTCCTGTTCATAACGCGCTGGCGACAAACAAACTATCGTCGTTCTGCGGTTCGACAGTAGCAACCGGCAGGTATTTGAAAAACAGGTGTTATCAGAAAATATTCATTCTGCCGACGGTCGCTGCGGCACTGGCAGGATCTGCCGCCGGTGCGCGGCTTTCTCTTATTGCCGGCGACGATCTGTTGAAAAAAGTCCTGCTTGTTGTTCTGCCTTTCGTTGCAGTTGTTACTGTCTTCCGCCGCGGGAAAAAAGAGAAACCGGAAGAAACAGGTTTGCAGGAACAGAATACCCTGATACAGAAAAAAGTCCCCAGATCTCTTTCTCAGAAAACTCAGCTTATAATTGCAACGGGTGCTTCTCTTGTAATCGGAATGTACGATGGGTTTTACGGTCCCGGTACAGGTACCTTTCTTATGCTCGTATTTACCGGCATTCTCGGGTTTGAAGAACGTGATGCGGCCGGTAATACTAAATGCGTGAACTGGTCATCGAATGCAGCGGCTCTTGCCACGTTTATAACGGGCGGAAAGGTTGTGTGGATACTTGGGGCCGCAGCAGCTGTATGCAGCATTGCAGGAAATTACTGCGGTTCCGGCCTGGTTATAAAGGACGGGAAAAAGTATGTCCGTCCCGTTATTATTGTGGTGCTTATCCTGCTGTTCGTAAAAATACTCAGCGGAAAGTAGCACTGACGGAAATAAATGTGTACAAGTTACCTTCCCGATTATACCGGCTGGTGTTTTTCCGGTTATTTAAAACCGGTACCGCAGTCCGGTACCGAACGAAAAACCGATTGCCGATTCAGTGGGAAATTGTCCCATAAAACCGAATTGCACCGGAATGGACAGATGATTTACAAACATGATGTCAAATCCGAACCCGATACCTGCAATTACATCTGCATAATACAGTGAATCAGTTTTTTCCGAACTTTCCGTTTCATCAGACCATGAATAGCTGTTTTGTATAAAACCCCGGTGACCGGCAAGCAGCCATGCGTAAAGACTTGTACCTGTCCGGGTTCCCCATGTGGTATCATATAATCTGTATTGAAATTCGGCAGCGATGTTATAATCAAGCGGTTTATAGGCGCCAGAAGCAGAATCATAATATGCAGCACCTTCAATCTGGAATCCGATACGGTCTGTACACCATGACTGGTACTGAAGTCCGTATACGCTTGTGGCACTATTTGACATAGCAAAAACTCCGACTGCATTCTTAAAATCAAGCGGGTTTGCCCATACCTGAACGGCACTCAACAGTATTACTGCAAAAATACCTGTCAAAGTTTTACTGATTCTCTTCATTTTTATACTCGTCTCCTCTTTTTATATATTAAATTAAGTCAGTTTTATTAATTTGTCAATGTTTTGTTTTAATGCAGCAGACCCATGTCCGGGCCGTTTGAGAAGGCTGTTAAGAACTGTATTGCCGATTCAGCGGGAACATACCGCGGCGATTTCTCCAATCATTTTTTCATGTATCTTCATGTGTACATAGTAATCCTGTACCAGAAATTCAAGCGTAAGCGGACTCCTGCCGTTTTCCGGCTGCCAGGTATGCATGAGACAGTCCTCTGGTATGGTACGTATTATTTCCAGCAGATATTCGTTGTACAGTTTCCACAGCAGGATGAGCTGTCTGAAATCCATCTGCCTGATACGGGATGTGTCCACCCACGGTTCCGCTTCATAACTGGGAAAAACGATGGAAGGTGAAAGCTGCAGGCGGACAAACCGCTGATGATTATTCGATGCCGAATCGATAAGATGTGCGACATGATTTCTGATTGTCCACGTATCAGCATCAGTATGTATGTCTGCAATGTCTTCAAGACCGGCGAGCAGTTCATAAAAGCCGGTAACCTGTTTCAAGTACGTTTCAACCGGAAAATGTTCCATAATTACTTACCCCCGAAGAAATAATAGCCCGTTGTTATGGAATAGTATACCGCAGAGCGGAATAATCAATCATGGGGAGGTACATCAGATACTGACCGGCTTGAGAGATTATTGTGATTTACTCAGCATGTCCGCGTATTTCAGTCCTGTATACCTTCCTGTTTCCGCAGCCATTCCGCGGTAATCGTGTGCGCATTGTCCCTCATCTGCAGGGGGGTGCCTTCAAATACAACCTGTCCGCCGTTTTTACCGCCGTCCGGGCCGATGTCCAGCACCCAGTCGGCATGCCGGACTACGTCAAGATCATGCTCTATGATGACCATTGTGTTTCCTTTGTCCACAATGCGGTCAAAGAGGGTAAGGAGCTTTCCCGTATCGGAGACGTGCAGCCCTGTCGTGGGTTCATCAAGTATGTAGATGCTTCCTTTTTTTCCGAGTGATTTTGCAAGCTTGATGCGCTGCCGTTCGCCGCCCGACAGCGTTGAAAGCGGCTGTCCCAAGTCAAGGTAGGAAAGGCCTGTTTCAATCATGGCGCGGAGCGTACGGCAGATTTTTGAAGCACTCTTTTCAGCAGCCCTGTTCTGTTCCGTACTTTTAATCCCGCTGAAGAACGAAAGTGCTTCCTCTGCGCTCATGTCGAGTATGTCAACAATTGATTTTCCGCGGCACCGCGCATTACGGGCGGCGTCATTATACCGTGTCTGACCGCATGCTTCGCACGGTGTTACGACAGGATCCATGAACACCAGTTCCGTGACAATAACTCCCTTCCCGCTGCAGACAGGACACGCTCCTTCGGAATTAAAACTGAATAATCCTTCCGGCTCTCCTGTTTCAGCGGCAAACAGCTTCCTTATTTCGTCGAAGCATCCCAGAAACGAAGCAGGCATGGAGCGGTTCGTTGCCGTTATAGGTCCCTGATCAACCCTGATAACCCGGTCCGCATATTTTTCCGCGAATGCATGCGATATAAGGGAACTCTTCCCGCTTCCTGCAACACCGGTAACGACCGTGAGAACACCTTCGGGAATGTTCACCGACACGTCTTTAAGGTTGTGGACCGACGCATGGTTCACCGGCAGCTGACCTTTTGCTGTCCGCACTGCATTTTTATACGGCAGCACCGTTTTCATTGCACTTCCGGTAAGCGTTCCCGACGAAAGGAGCCTCTCATACGGTCCCTGGAATACGATCTGTCCGCCGTTCCTTCCGGCTCCCGGCCCTACGTCGATAACTTCGTCAGCAGCTGCAATTACATCGCGGTCGTGTTCAACAACAAGAACCGTATTACCCTTATCCCTGAGGGAAGAAAGAAGGCTCGTCATACGCCATACGTCCCGCGGATGCAGCCCTGTACTCGGCTCGTCAAAAATGTACGTAAGGTCCGTGAGGGACGAGCTCATGTATCGTACCAGTTTAAGCCGCTGGGCCTCTCCGCCTGAAAGCGTATCCGATTCACGGTCAAGCGAGAGATACGGCAGTCCTATACTGATAAGCCTGCTGAGCGTCGCGCGGAGCGATTCGATAACCGTCGCGACACGTTTGTCGGTTATGGAACCGAGTACTTCGTACAGTTCCGTAAACTCCATGGCACACAGTTCCGGAAGCGTATGTCCCGCGACCCGGCATGAACGCGCCGTTTCGTTTAACCGTGTTCCCCCGCAGTCCGGGCACGGCGCTTCGGACATAAGCTCAGTCTGATGTTCCTGCATCGATTTAGAATACGAACTCAGGTCACGGTGGAGAAAGAGACGGGAAAAATGAGGAACCAGCCCTTCGCAGTATTTACTTTCCCGCGGATTTTCTTTTCCGGCACGGTTTCCGTACATGAGCATATTGTATTCTTCCGTGGTGAAATTCCTGATCTTTTTATCCATATCGAAGAAGTGTAACTTTTCCAGCTGTTTCCAGTAATACCCCTGTGGTCTGTACAGCGTATAGAGGACAGCCCCTTCGTTAAGTGATTTTTCCCTGTCGATAAACTGATCGGTATTAAGTCTGGTTACCTTTCCCATCCCGCTGCACGTTTTACACATACCGTTCGGATCATTGAATGAAAAGAACGAAGCGGTCCCGACGTACGGCGTTCCGGTACGTGAAAAAATAAGACGCATCTGGGCATACATGTCGGAAATCGTCCCGACCGTGGACCGTGCATTTCCCCCCAGCGGCGACTGGTCAACGATGACCGATGCTGTAAGATTTTCAATACGGTCTGCATGAGGCTTCGGATGTTTCGGCAGTCTGCTCCTGATGAAAGCGGAATAACTTTCATTCATCTGTCGCTGCGATTCTGCTCCGATCGTATCAAATACAATGCTTGATTTACCGCTTCCCGATACACCGGTAAATACAACAAGTTTCTGCCTGGGTATCCGCAGATTCACGTTTTTGAGATTGTTTTCGTGCAATCCTGTAATCACTATGTCTTCTGTTTTCATGCGGTATATCATTATGTGATTAAAAATAATTGTCAAGTGTATAGTGTTTCAATGAGAAATGAAGCGAAATGTTTTTATAGTGATTTATACGTCAACGTATCTGAATTACGAAATCATGTTAATGATTCTTTTGATCTTCTCTGATAAAAATACTACACCCTTAAGTTTTACTGCTGCGAGTTTTTACAGTCTGTCTGTTTGTGCTGAGCTTCGGATTGTATCGGTTATCTGTTTTTCCTGTGTCGTGCTGAACAGAATACCGTAGTTTTTTTTAGTCGGAATCAGAAGTACGTTTTGTTTATCTGTTACATACAGTTTATATTTCCCGGCTGTTCCCTTGAACCATCCCACATTCAGTCCGGGTATACCGATTCCGTTTGTCCGGTATTTTATACCGAGTGTACTGAAGTCGACAGTACGTATCCCGTCTGTATCTATTTCATCCAGACTGATATAGGTATTGTAAAAAACAGACTGTATGTTCAGTCTGCCGTCCCTGACGGTAAGTGTATAGGAACGTGCGGAGAGGCATAAAACAACCAGAAATATAAATAATACAGCTAAAAGCACGCACATAATAAACAATGCAGCGGTACTTGAACTGTCCGGTTTTGTCATACGGAATATCATGGAGAACCTCCGATCCTGTTTTCTTTTACAAAAATACTATCATGAAACTGTTTTTACCGCAATGTTGTTGACATTCAGACAACTCTCGTATATAAGTTTACATAGTTAATTTAACACTGTTATTTATAGAGGAGGAATTGATGCGGACTGCCGATCCGGAACTTGAAAAAATGATTCTTGAAAAAACACTCGGTCTGCTTATGGAACATGAACCTGATCAAATCGGGATGCGCGATATTGCACGGGCATGCGGTATTTCCGCTACAGCAATCTATCATTACTATCAGGACAAGACTGCCCTGTTCGAAGCAGTAAAACTTGACTGTCTCGGCGGATTGAAGACATTTATGGTAGAAAAAATAACTGCTGAACAGACAACGTACGACAAAGTCAGAGCCTCGCTGGAAGCATTTGCAGAATGGTGCTTCGATAATCCTCAGAAGGCGCTGCTGGTAATGGGAAGGCTTAAGGCCAACACAACGGCATCTGCGGAGGAGTTGAAGCCGTATTATGAATGCAGCGAACTGGGAGTACACCTGCTTGAGCAGGCCGTGCGGGAACATACGGCGGTATCAGATAATCCGAGACTCGACACGTCTGTTGCGGTGTCTGCACTGTGGGGAACGGTAGAAGCAATTCTTCTGAACAGGGCCGATCCCTCGTACTGGCAGTCGGGAAAAAAATATACGGACCGTTTTATAACGATGTATCTTTCTGTCATATTTCCGAAAGGGAGGAATATATAATGAAAATCAAACATATGATATGTATGATTATTACGTGCATACTTTGCTGTGCGCCGTTTCTGTATGCTTCAGAAGCTGCAGCTGACGGAACACTTACCGTTACTGTTACACCCGGCGCGTACTGGAAAACGGAACGGGGGCCTCAGTTCGCCGTATGGGTTGAGAAGGACGACGGAACGTACGTAACGACGCTGTATGTAACGCAGCGTGCGGCAAAAAAGAACTGGCTGTTTGCGCCGAAGGACGGCAGGCCGGAATCTCTGCCGGTCTGGTACCATGCAGTCGGCAGCAGGCCTGTAACGATGGTGGCCGCACAGGACAAAACGGAGGCAGATGCTGTTACTTCCGCAACGCCGGGTGCGTCGAATGACGTCAGGTATTCGGTACGCCTTCCTGCTGGTGAACAGTATGTTGTAAAAATCGAAGTGAATCACAGTTTTGATTACAACGAATCATGGCCTAAAAAAGCGAAGAAGGGCAGTGCCGTCTATTCCGGTGTGAACGGCCAGCCGTCGGTCGTATACGTCTGTACGCTTGATACGCGGTCCGTCGGAAACGTGACGGAACATCCTGTGGTACAGTCCACGTTTGCCGCAGCCGGTACCGGCTCGGTAACAGGACGCGACGGTGAGCTGCACCATGATCTGGCAGGGCTTACGACAGCGCTCCGGATTATTACAAAAGCGGAAGCGTCGTGGAGCAGTGCGGAATGACGCCGGCTGTTATTGTCATAAACGGCAGCCCGCGGAAGAACGGTACCGTTGCCCGGCTGCTTCATTCGGCGGCGGACAGCTGCGGTACGTCCGGTGACATTCACTGGTACGACGTAAACGAGATGATGATCCGCCCGTGCACGGGCTGTATGAAATGCCGCAGCACCGGAACCTGTGTTCTTCCGCACGATGATGCCCATTCGTTCGCAGAAGACATCCGCGGCTGCCGGGCGGTTATTGTCGGGACACCCGTTTACTGGGGGAATATGAGCGGCCAGCTCAAACTGCTGTTCGACCGCGTCGTTCCGTCTTTGATGGGCGAATCACCGCGTGGCGTACCTGTTCCGTTTCACAAAGGAAAGAAGGCTGTTATTGTTACTGCCTGTACGACCCCGTGGCCGTTCAGCGTACTTTTCAGGCAGACGGGATCTGCCGTCCGGCTGCTTAAAGAAATACTCCGGTATGCAGGCTTCCGTATTACGGGAACGCTGGTACTGCCCGGTACAAAAAACAGGCACGGCATTCCTGAACGGCTGTTCAGGAAAGGAATCCGGCTCGGGAAAAATCTGGCCGGAAGATAATCAGCACCTGCGTTCAGGAAACGGGGTATTAAAAAATCTGTACGAATAAAAGGGAATATAGAATATGAAACGATATGGTATTTCAGTGGTTCTCTCTGCGCTGTTGTTTACGACAGCAGCTTCTGCCCAGAACGCAGAAAAATCACCGCTTGATGTGTCGGTGACGACCGATTTTGCGTGGTATACGGCAAGTGCGTATTGTTCCGGTGATACACATTACGCGCCGGTTACCGGAATATATGACGGGATACAGGCACGGACTACACTGAGTGCATTATACCGCATTCCTGTTTCAATCCCGCTGCTTCCGGAAGACAGTATGCTGTTCAAAGACAATAACATTACTTTTACCGGACAGTTTGAAGTAACTCCTGTTTCCCTCATGCCTAAAGCCGCCGTTTCCTTTTTTCCCGCAGCCTTTCTCGTTTTTTCCGCAGGCGGAATGGCCGGAACAGGCTGGGATCTGGCCGGCATACAGGGCATTTCCGGATACGATGTGTCGGAGCGGACGTATAAAAGTCTTACCCCGTTCAGGTCGTGGTATCTGTGCGGATATGCAAACGGAACGTTCATGTTCGATACTGCCGCACTCTGGCCCGGAGAGTGGCATCACATTGTCATGGTGGCAAATTACGAAATTGAATACAGAATAATGACGGGTACTTCAAGCACCGTGTGGGACTGGCAGACTACAAAGGGATGTGCGGACGGCTGGCAGTACGACCAGTATTATCTGATCGCATACCAGATGCCCGGGATTATTTCACTTGCCGGTATAAGCGCAGAGCTGTACGGCCATTACAATGCAGCTGACTACGGGGACATTGCAGATTCTTACGGCGGTGATTTTATGACCGTTGAAATATGTCCGCTCGTGCAGCTCAGGCTTTCCGAAAGGGACTCGATGTTCGCCATGCTCAATTTCAAAGCCCGGCGGAGTTTTCGTGAAAATCACAGCAGTGAGGACGAAGAACCGCTGCTGACATACACGGGGCGGGAGTGGTATTTCCAGCGTATAGCACTGCGCTGGAAACACACATTCTGAAAAGGCCTGCATTGTCTTTCTGAGCGGTTATTTCCTGACTGCAAAAACAGTTCTGAAGAATTTTATGCGCTTTGTTATTTCATACATACCGAACGTAAGAACTATGGCCGCAGCAAGAATAAGTATTATATGCAGCAGGGCTGTACATGGTATTTGAACAATGTAATATGCACAGCACACAATTGATGACTGGTGGAACAGATAAACAGCAAACGAAGATTTAGAAAAATAATCAGTGAGATTATTTCTAAAATTTACTTTATACTTATAAATTCCTGTTACAGAAAGTATGAATGTCCAGCTGTATAACTGGTAAACAATAAAATATACAATTTCATTCACTGCGTAAAACTTTTTTTCGTAAAACATGATGTAGCAGATCATGAAAATAAAACAGCTGCCGCATAAAACAGCCAGATGTTTTACGATCTTATCGATTACGTTGTCATTACTGAGTATATAATAACCGAGTAAATAATAAATCAGATATTCAACAATGCTTTTCCCGCCAGTGTTTAAGAACGGCTTTCCAAACACCGGTAAGATGCCCGACAGGACAATAACCGCAAAAGGAATGGCGGTACCGGTTTTAAACCGCAGTTTTTTTACTATTTCGACAAGAGGCAGTGCGGCCATAGAAATGATAAACAGATACAGAATAAACCATAAGTGTCCCGGAGTAAAACCTCCTGAATATCCTGTAAGATCATGTATCTTCGTAAAAAATAATTTGTACTGGTAAAAATAATTCCCCTGATAACCGTTATGAAATTTTTCTGCATAATAGGTCTGTACCGGAACTACCAGCAGTATGCCGGAAAATAAAGGAATGAAGAGTTTTTTAATACGTTCAACCGCAAATTTTCCCGGACCTCTGCTTTGTAACGAGTAAAATGCACTTATTCCGGCTATTACAAACAGTGAAGGCATGAACCATGGCCATATCAGGCAGTTAAACAGAGAAGGCAGAAAGAGGCCGTCCTGTTTGATGTAAAAATTTTCGCCCCAGTTATTGTAAATCATAAAAACATGAAACGGAAATAACAGCAGGACAATTGAGCAGCGCAGATTATCTATATACTGTTTTCTCATATGTTTTCAGCGGTCAGCAGCAAAGGCTTTCTTCATATCCGCAATTTCCGAGAGCATGTTTTCATAAAACATGCCGACATGCAGTCCGTCTATGAACAAATGGCTTACCTGTATGTTGTACGGCAGCAGCACCCGGTCTCCGTCCTGATAATATTTCCCCCAGGTAATCCGCGGTATGGTGTCGTATTTATTTAATGACAGGGTGTGGTCAATGCCGGTGAACGGAATCCACGGTAAAGACGATATAAACACAAAATTCGTCCCGTTTTTCAATTCTTCCAGATCAAAATATTTTTTACTGTCCGCTATTCTCTGCTTTACGGCTGCGTCGAATTCTGTAAGCGTACCTTTGAATTCAGCTGTGATGAACCGGAACAGGCTTTCCCCTTTCTTTATGTGCGTAAATGACGGTACTAATGTATCATATTCAATTACGCTGCCGTTTTCATACCGGTACCTGAAGTTTTCTATTTTCAGCATTGCCTGCATCGTAATATATATCAGCGTAGTATTGAATGAGACCCCGGCACCTTTTGCTGTTTCTTTTAACCCCGTTATATCGAGATTGAAATTGGTATTATAGAACGGCAGATCAGATTTTTGGAAAAACATAAAATGTTCCTTTCTGTCCCATTTTTCGATATCGATTTTTTTCATTCCGTGACCTTTTCCTGTATAGTATTTTCAGATAATTATAAATATATCCGAGTTGGATATATATGTACAGACTAAGCAGGAGTTCTTTTTTTAATTTGAGTTTCTGCCTGTTTTATGATAGTATGATGCATAATGTATACTGTACAGGCAAAGGGTATTCTTTCGGCTCAGAACGGAATGAACATCTACCGGGGATGTACCCACGGATGTATTTACTGCGACGCACGCAGTACCTGCTATCAGATGAACCATCTGTTTGAGAATGTGGAAGTAAAGGAAAATGCACCCGAACTGCTCGATGCTGCCCTGAGCAGAAAAAGAAACCGCTGTATGGTTAGTACTGGTTCTATGAGCGATCCGTATCAGCAGTGCGAAAAGACGCTCTGTCTTACCCGCCGCTGCCTTGAAGTAATTGAAAAGCATACCTGCGGACTTGCAATCCAGACAAAATCAGATATGATTCTGCGTGATCTTGATCTGCTGGAAAGTATTAACCGGAAGGCAAAATGCGTTGTGGAAATGACGCTTACGACATACGATGAAGACCTGTGCCGCATTGTGGAACCGGATGTATGCACAACGAAGCGGCGCGTTGAAGTTCTGAACATCATGCGCGACAGAGGAATTTCCACAATCGTATGGCTTACTCCCATCCTGCCCTTTATAAACGATACGGAAGAGAACCTGCGCGGACTTCTCGATTACTGCATTCAGGCCCGCGTATACGGCATTATTATTTTCGGAATCGGCCTGACACTGCGTGACGGCGACAGGCAGTATTTCTATAAAAAACTCGACGAGCATTTTCCCGGTATGAAAGAAAAATATATCCGCACGTACGGCAGTTCATACGAACTGCCCGTGCCCGATACGGTCCGTCTTACGCGTCTGCTCAAAGACGAGTGCAGGGCGCACGGCATAGTCTGCAATGCAGACGAACTGTTCGGCTGGATGCATACACTTGATACCTCAAAGATTCCGGGGCAGCCCGAATTATTCTGACATCCCTGCTGTTCCTTACTTTTGTGCCAGTTTCTGCAGCGTATCTCCCGTTATGCGGTAGACAGTCCAGTCGTTCATGGGAACGGCACCGAGTGACAGATAAAAATCAATACTGGGCTTATTCCAGTCAAGACACCACCATTCAAGCCTGCCACATCCCCGTTCAACCGCGATTGACGCCAGTTTCCGGAGAATCAGTTTCCCGTACCCCTTTCCCCGGTATTCCGGCATCACATACAGATCTTCAAGATAAATGCCTGCTTTGCCGAGGAATGTTGAAAAATTATGAAAAAAGAGTGCAAAGCCGATTTCTTTTCCGTCAAGCGTAACAAACAGAACTTCAGCTTTCTGTTTGTCGAAAATCCATTCTTCAAGTTCCTGTTCCTGCGCCGAAACCTGATTTTCCATCTTTTCATACCGGGCCAGATCTTTAATAAATTTGAGAATAAGCGGTGTGTCTTTCCGTTCCGCAAAACGAAACCCGGGCGTTTCAGTGTTCATGTGTGCTCCTTTTTTTTTCTTTCATCACGTACATACCTCTGTCAAGTTCTGCTATATTGAGTGTGCCGGAATCGCCGATAATGCTCAGACCGTAGCTGAAATCCACTTCAGGAAGATTCACACTCCGGCGGAAGTTGTCCCGGATCCGCTCAATGATTTTAGCGGCAGTGGTTATGTCGTTTTCCTTCATAAGAATGATGAATTCATCTCCTCCGTACCGGACAATAAGATCTTCTTTCCGCAGGCTCTGGTTTGCCGAATTAACAAGTTCCCGGAGAATCCTGTCGCCTTCTTTATGGCCGTACGAATCGTTGTATTGTTTGAACTGGTCCATGTCCAGAAAAGCGGCAGAGGCGAATAATCCTTCCGGGATATCCGAC
>JALNVF010000009.1 GCA_023231445.1 Treponema sp.
ATGTGTTCTTCTTGTCCTTATTATTCTTATTCAGGATGACGGAAGCAGTGGTATGGGCGGTCTGCTCGGCGGACGCGGAACAGCAGCATTCGGTTCACATTCTGCAAGTGTCCTTACGCGGACCACGTTTGTTCTTGTTGTGCTTTTTTTTGTGCTTGCTTTTTCACTGGCACTTCTGAACAAGAAACCGAAATTGCAGCGGGATCTCGCTCCTGCGGTAACTACTGAAGAAAGTTCTTCAACAGAATCCCAGTCAGGTAACTGGTGGAAATCTGCTGATACATCAAACGAAAGCACTGCACCTGCAGAGAGTTCATCTGGTACCGGATCTGCAGCAGGTACAGGTTCTACAGAAACAGGCGGACAGAATTAGTCTGCCAAGGAAAGATATATGCTGGGCAAGCTGATTACTCCTGCAAATATAAAAGTTGATTTGGAGAGCACTGAAAAGGATGAAGTATTTGAAGAACTCCTTGAAGTGATTATTGCTGCTCAGCCTGAAATCGACCGGCAGGAAGCTCTTGAATCTCTGAATGCTCGTGAAGAAAAAATGAGTACAGGTATTATTCCCGGTATTGCTGTTCCTCATGCTGTCTGCGATTCTGTTCACGGTATCGTTACCGCAATCGGAGTGAGCCGGGGTGGTATTGAATATGCCTCTCTGGATGGCAGTCCTGTTCATTTTATTATAATGATGTTATTTCAGCAGGGAGAGACAGAATCGCATCTTCAGACAATGAGGGACATTGCCGCTGTTCTTCAACATCCTGATTTTATTAAGGTAATTATGGAGAAGAAAACTGCCCAGGAAGTTTATGATGCATTATGTGATTTCGAGATGGAGCAGCCGGAATAGAGAGAATTTATACAGTCACTTTTGTAGGGGTTGCAAGGAGTGAATATGGCAGAAAAAGAAGTTAATGTTATTAATCATCTGCTTGATGTTGAACATCAGGCAGCGGAAATGATATCAGAAGCTCAGCGAGAGGCTGATAAACGCATCGCTGCATTCAGAACCCAGTCAGAAAACGAGTACAAAAAACAGTATGACGAAATAATTTCAAAATTAGAAGACGACTATAAAACCGGAACTGACGATATTGTTCACCGTCACAGCGAATCTATTACCCGGTATAAATCAGATATACAGAATACCGTACTGAATAATGAATCTTTTAACAAACAGCTTGATGTAATTTTATTTTCTGATTAAACGGAGAGGTCATTTTTATGGAAGACTCCGGTGCATCCGCATATGTGTATGCAAAAGCTTCAGCTCTGCTGAGTAAAACGTATATAGGCCCGCGCGCGTCAAAATTATTCAGCGCAAAGTCACTTTCTGAATTGTGGACTCTTATTTTTAAAACCGATGTTCCTCTTGTTCCGCAGGTCCTGCTGGGAGAGATGATTGAGGAAGAAGCCGAAAAACGGTTTATAAAACAGTATGTTTCGCTTATTGAGGTTTATGAAAAACCGAATGAACTGCTTACAGATATGCTTCTTGTTTATGATATCGAAAATCTGAAAGAAATCGGTGCGGCACTTTGTTCAAAAGAGCAATCAATGCCTCATGTTCTTGAATTTAAAAAATACAGTGTTCTGAACTACAATGCTTGGCCGGATATCGCAGCTATAACAAAAGGATCACCTTTGTCGTGGTATAAAAGTGTGCCAGCTGAACATGAACAGCAATATATAGAAGCCAGACTTGATAATCAGTATGTAAAAATGATGTGGGAATCCGTAAACAGTTTTTCCGGTGACACTGGTTCTTCGGTGATAAATTTTGTCCGTAAAGATTTTGTTATGATGAATATCATCTGGGCACTCCGGCTTAAAGTATATTATGAAATGTCTACGGACCAGATTATTGAACATCTTGCAAGTGCAGGCGGAAAAGCGGGGCCGGGGGATCCTTTGTCAGGGCCTGCCGTTGCAATCCTTGACAAACCTGTTGATTCGTTTGCGGACTGGGAAAACTGGAAATATGCAAAAATGCTTAACCCTCACGAAGATGGAGTAGTATGGAGAATTGATCCTTGCTGGATAGAAAATGTATACAAGGCCGGTATGTACCGGAGGGCACAGAATTTGTTCCATGAAAATCCTCTTTCGTCGTTGTCGCTGGTTGCGTGGTTTAAAATCAAGCAGCATGAATGCGATATAATAAGAACAGCGGTGGAAGGTATCAGACTTAATGTAGATGCAGAAGAGGCAAAAAAATTTGCCGGAATAATAACGGAAGAGTGAATTATAAAAAGAAGGTTGAAATGGCAAGAACAACTGAAATGCGCCTGATAGAACTTATGGCTCTCAAGCAGGATATACGGGTAGTCCTTGAATATCTTGGTAAAAAGGGTGATTTTCAATTTCAGACAAAAGGACACACTCTTGATTCACGAACTTCAAAAACATCAGTATCGGAAGGCAATGCCGAACGTGATATTTTTGACAGCCTTCAGCAGGCTCGTATTTTTCTGGATGTACCAGATCGTACCAGCGAACCATGCGACTGTACGGTTCCGACAGAGGAAAACAGAACAGAAGCGGCAAAATTACTAGCTCTGGTCGAAGATCTGAAAACCCGTGTAAACGATGCTCTTTCAGAAGCAAAACATGTTAATGAGGCATATAAGGAAGCTCTTGCCTTTTCCAACCTTAAGGCTTCTTATTCAGAACTTGAACATCTTTCTTTCCTTTCCCTGCGGATAGGAAAAATTGATCCGAATCTTTTTGATGCACTTAAGGATGCGGTTGGTGTTCGTGCAGTTGTGGTGTCGCTGGGGGATGATAAATCCCGTATTCTTGCAGCATCTTCTAAAAAAGGTCGTTTCGCGCTTGATACGGAGTTAAAAAAATTTAATTTTGTAAATATGGATATACCAGAAGATTTTAAAGGTATTCCTGACGATATTCTTGCAAGCCTTAAAAAACAGAATGCAGAATCAGCAGATAAAGTAGCGACAGTAGATGAAGAGCGGAAAAACTTGCGGAAACCCATAAGAGTATGCTGCTTTCGCTTTTGGGGTCTTTTTCGATGAGTATGCAGATTCAGGAAACTTTATCAAAACTAGAGTCTACTGAACTTGTATACCGTCTGACGGGCTGGCTGCCTGCACGGGACTGCAAATCGATGATGCAGGATCTTGATCAGCTGACGGAAGGACGGATTGCTGTCCGTGAGTATCTGCCGTCGGAAGTTCCGTCAGTAATAAACGGGAAAGAACAGGTTCCTGTTCAGCTTCATCACGGAAAATTCGTTTCAAGTTTCGAGCGGATGATCTTCAGTTATGGTGCGCCTGTATACGGTGCAATAGATCCGACCCCCTTCGTGGCTCTTTTCTTTACACTGCTGTTCGGAATTATGTTCGGCGACTGCGGTCAGGGACTGGTCATTTTTATCCTTGGTATTCTTCTGTATAAAAATATACTCAAGATGGGCGGATATAATAAATCTGCGATTGTTTTTATGGCTGTTGGTGCAAGCAGTATGGTGATGGGACTTCTGACCGGAGAATTCTTCGCAACAGAGAAACCTCTCGTACCGTTTGCTTACTGGGTAACGGGATTGTTTGGTACTCCTCATGCCCCGATTGTAAAATTGATGCCGTCTTCATCGAATACCTCTGCAATGTTTGTAATGTTTGGAATAGCTGTCGGTATCGGATTCATTATAAATACGCTCGGACTGATAATAAATATTATAAATAAGTTCAGTATGCGGAAAATCGGGGAGGCTCTTTTTGGAAAAACAGGACTTGCCGGTGCATGCTTCTTCTGGTATGTGATTGTAATGGTAATCCGTATAGTTGCATTCAAACATACCGTTGCATTATATGACTGGATTATTATAGCAGTAACACTGTTTTTTGCTGCATTCGGCGAACCGTTCGGCCGTGTCATAGATAAAAAGTATCCGGTTGCGGAAGACGGTATGATGGTAATGATAATATCGGGTATTGTCGAACTGATTGAAGTCATTTCGAACTATTTTTCCAATACAGTCAGTTTCCTTCGTGTCGGTGCGTTTGCGCTTGCACACGCGGTTCTTGATTATATAATTCTGGTCATGACGAAAATAAGCGGTCCTGTCGGAGGTGTTTTTGTCATGATAATCGGTAATGCAATTGTTGTAGTACTGGAAGGCATGATTGTTGCGATTCAGGTTGTCCGTCTGCAGTATTATGAATTTTTCTCAAAATTTTTTACCGAAACAGGATCTGAATTCAAGCCGTTCAGATTTGAATATGGCAAAAAAAACGCATAGGTTTATGATGGATATTTGACCGGTAGTATTACCGGTTTAAAATAGATTTGTTGAAAGAGGTATATTATGAACAAAAAAATTTTAGCTGTTACAGCAATTTTTGCATGTTTTTCATTGACTGCGCTTTTTGCACAGTCATCATCGACTCCTCCTGCACCTTCTTCTGGTTCTGCTGTTCAGGCACAGGCGCCTGCAGGAAATAACGGAATAAAATATGTTGCAGCAGCCCTTGCTGTCGGTCTGGCCTGCATCGGCGGTGGAATTGCAGTCGGTAAGATAGGTGCTGCGGCCATGGGTGCCATGAGTGAAAATCCCGATCTTTCAGGAAAAGCGCTTCCGTTTGTCGGACTTGCCGAAGGTATTTGTCTGTGGGGATTTCTTGTTGCACTACTTGTAATCATAATGTAAATCAGGGATAACGGCTTGAAGTATTTTTTAATCGGCGAGCGGGAAATGGTTCTTGCATTCCGTTTGGTCGGTGTTTCCGGGGCTATCGCAGAAACACGACAGGAAGTACTTGATTCGTTTAACCGTGTCACCGGTAAGGGCGGAACTGCATCTGTTCCGGTAGATGAAATTCCCCGTGTCCTTATCCTGACAGAAAATGCAGCTTCCCTTATACAAGAGGAAGAGCTTGACTGGCAGAAGACAGGACAATATCCGCTTATTGTTGAAGTCCCCGGCTTGAACGGACATTTAACAGAGCGCAGAACACTTACCGACGCAATCGGGGAAGCAATCGGCGTGCAGGTATAGTATGTCAAAAGTATATTTTCATATTGGCGTGTACAGGTCATTATGGTAGGAGCATAGCATGGAAGAATTACGCTCGACTGAAGTTCTTGACAAGGAGATTGAAACTGACGCACGGAAGAAAGCGGAGCGTATCCTGTCAAAGGCAGACTCAGACGGAAAGGCACTGCTCGAAAATGTTAAAAACCGGGTTGCTGCGGTAAAAGCTGAAAAAAACGCTGCATATGCAAAAAAAATAGAAGCGTTTCAAAAAGATCAGGATGCTTCTGTCCCGCTTGAAAAACAGCGTTTTCTCGTTTCCTACATTGAAGCAGCAATAATAAAGGGCATAAATGAGTATCTTGAAGCACTTCCTGTGTCGAAACGGCTGGATCTTGTTATGAGCCGTTATGTAAAATATAAGAGTATAATTGGTTCAAAAAAAGTGAGTGCAGGTATATTCGGTTTTACTACCGACGATGTAAAAAAAGCATTCGAAAAGCAGGGTGCGTCCTCGGTTTCCTGTATGCAGATTGAATATAAAAAAAGCGGTGATGATCCGGTGGAAGGTCTTACTGTCCGAGAAGGTATAATTCTGGAGACGGACGACAAAACTATTCGTTGTCGTCTTACGATTTCACAGATTGTCGGCGAGCTTGAAAGCAGTCACCGGGCAGAACTTGCCTCGGCATTGTTCGGCGGGAGGCTGAGCTGATGAACGATATAGAAGGAAAAATTACACGTATTTCAGGGCCCATTGTTTTTGCAGAAGGACTTGATGGATGCGGTTTGTATGATGTTGTAGATGTTGGTGAGAAGAATCTTATCGGAGAAATCATCCGCCAGAATAAAGGAAAAGCAACGATTCAGGTATACGAGGAAGATACCGGTATGCATATCGGTGAAAGAGTTGTATGCCGCAGCCGTCCGCTTTCCCTTCGTCTCGGACCGGGACTTGTCGGTACTATTTATGATGGTATTCAGCGTCCGCTGAAATCTATGTACGAAGATGAAACCGGCGGTGCATTTTTACTTCCCGGACAGCGTACCGAACCGCTTGATTCAAAAAAAATCTGGCATTTTGAAGCCGCGAAGACTTCTGACGGTAAACTGATTTCAAACGGTACTCCTATTGCTCCCGGCATTGCACTCGGAACAGTACAGGAGACGCAGTCTGTTCTTCATACGGTCATGGTACCTCCTGCTGTACGCGGCAGAGTTTTAAAGACGTTCAAGGGTACCGGTGATTACACGGTTGACGATGTGATCGGAACAACGGAACTTGATGAAGATATTAAATTGTCCCAATACTGGCCTGTGCGGAAGCCCCGTCCTTTTATGGAAAAACTTCCTGTTTCTGAACCGCTGGTAACAGGTCTTCGTGTCATTGATGTTTTCTTTCCGCTTTCAAAAGGTGGTACCGCTGCTATTCCCGGCGGATTCGGCACAGGGAAGACTATGACCCAGCATGCAATAGCCAAGTGGTGTGATGCCGATCTTATTGTCTATATCGGCTGCGGTGAACGCGGTAACGAAATGACTGATGTTCTTACGGAATTTCCGGAGATTGTCGATCCTCGAACAGGAAGATCGATCATGGAACGTACGATTCTTATTGCAAATACATCCAACATGCCGGTCGCAGCCCGTGAAGTTTCCCTGTATTCCGGCATAACTCTTGCAGAATACTATCGTGACATGGGTATGGCTGTTGCCATTATGGCCGATTCTACCAGCCGCTGGGCCGAAGCGCTCCGGGAACTTTCCGGACGAATGGAAGAAATGCCTGCAGAGGAAGGGTTCCCTGCATATCTTCCAACGCGTCTTGCCAGTTTCTATGAACGGGCAGGGCGTATCAATTCTTTGTGTGGCAGAGAGGGATCTGTTTCTGTAATCGGTGCGGTTTCTCCACCGGGCGGAGATTTTTCCGAACCGGTGACTCAGCATACAAAGCGTTTTATACGCTGTTTCTGGGCTTTGGACAGGGATCTGGCAAATGCACGCCATTATCCGGCTATCGGCTGGATAGATTCCTATTCAGAATACGCAGATGAAGTAAAGGGCTGGTGGGAGAAACATAATCCCGAATGGGCAACTGTACGTCTGGAAGCGCTTGATCTGCTTAAACGTGAACAGCGCCTTCAGCAGATAGTCCGCCTTATCGGACCTGATGCACTGCCGGACTCGGAACGTCTTGTTCTGAAAGTGGCTGAAATGATAAAGAACGGTTTTCTTCAGCAGGATCAGCTTGAAGAAGTCGATGCATATTGTGTTTCGCAGAAACAGATTATAATTCTTGTACTTATAATGAACTTTTATAAAGCAGCGCTTTCTGTTATAAAAAACGGCGCACCGCTGGTCAATGTAACGACACTTCCGGTCTGTAATGAGATTGTTCGCATCAAATCGCAGTATACTAATGAACAAGTAGATAAAATTCAGGAAGTTAAGATTCACCTCGAAAACCAGATGGGAGAGCTTCAGCGGTTGTACCGCAAGGCAGGGGCAGTATGAAAGGTATAGAATACCGCGGTGTTACGTCGGTAGACGGCCCTATCGTTATAGTACGGCGGACCGAAAATGTATTTTACGGTGAAACAGTGTGTGTTCGTGACCGGTACGGCGAAAAACGTGTCGGACGTATTATCGATGTATCAGAGACCGCCGCCGTCGTTCAAATTTTTGGCAGTACGACAGGTCTTGATCTTGACATGACGTCATTCGAATTCCTTGAAACTCCGCTTGAACTGCGTGTCGGTGATGGTCTTCTGGGACGTATTTTTAACGGACTGGGAGAACCGATTGATGGTTATCCGCCTATAATATCGTCCGAGATGGTAAACGTGAACGGGAATCCTATTAATCCGTATGCACGTGTGTATCCCCGTGATTTTATTCAAACGGGAATTTCAGCTATAGACGGTATGAACTCACTTGTGCGTGGACAGAAACTGCCGATTTTCAGTGGTAACGGTCTTCCTCACAACAAACTTGCAGCGCAGATTATAAGACAGGCAAAGCTCCGTAACAGTGACGAACAGTTTGTTATGGTTTTTGCAGGAATGGGCATTAAATACGACGTAGCGCGTTTCTTCATCGATACATTCGAGGAATCTGGTGTACTTTCAAAAGTTGTTATGTTCCAGTCTCTTGCGGATGCTCCTTCAATTGAACGTATTATTACACCACGCTGCGCTCTAACTGCGGCTGAATATCTGGCGTTCAAAAAAGGAATGCACGTTCTTGTAGTGCTTACTGATATGACCAATTACTGCGAAGCGCTTCGCGAAATTTCTACGACACGCGGTGAAGTTCCGGGTCGTAAAGGATATCCCGGATATTTGTATTCCGATCTTGCTGAATTGTATGAGCGGGCTGGACGCATAAAGGGGTCTGCCGGTTCAATAACGCAGATTCCTATTCTTTCGATGCCGAATGATGATATTTCTCATCCGATTCCCGATTTAACCGGTTACATTACCGAAGGACAGATAGTTCTTGACAGGGAAATGTCTCAGAAAGGAATGTATCCGCCTGTTGCAGGACTTCCGAGCCTGTCCCGTCTTATGAAGGATGGCATCGGAGTTACAAAAGACGGCAGAGTTATGACGCGGGAAGATCATGCAAATGTCGCAAGCCAGCTGTTTGCTTCGTATTCCAAGGTAAAATCTGTACGAAATCTTGCCGCCATTATAGGCGAAGAAGAATTGTCTCCTCTTGATCATGAATATCTGAAATTCGGCGACAGATTTGAAAAGAATTACCTTTCTCAGAATGAGTACGAGGACCGTACGATAGAACAGACACTTGATCTTGGCTGGAAAATTCTTGCAACCCTGCCGCGGGAAGAACTGTACCGTGTAAAATCCCAGTTCATCGAAAAATATATGCCGAAAGATAATGATGCTGACGGTATAAAACCGCAGGAATAAACGATGGCTAAATTAAATATTGCGCCGACAAAATCAAATCTTCTCGCTATGAAAGAACAGCTTTCTGTTTCTCAGGACGGATATGATCTTCTTGAACAGAAACGGGAAATTCTTGTCATGGAACTGATGCACATGGTCGAGAAAGTAAAACTGCTTGAACGCGATATAGACAAAGTTATTGCCGGGGCATATCCTGCATTCAGAAAGATGCTTATGACTGTTGGAAGCGATCAGGTTGAGCGTATTTCTCATGCTGTTCATTATGATTTTATCATGCACGAAAAGCAGGTTACGCTCGGCGGTATGTCGTTTCAGTCACTTGATGTTCAGCTTCCTAAAAAGGAATTGTTTTATTCTTATATGGGAACATTTGCCGACAGCGACGAAGTTATGGTACAATTCTTCAGATTGTTGTCACTTCTTACAGAAATGGCATCAATCAGAACGATAGTATGGCGGCTTGCCGGCGAAGTAAAGAAAACTCAGCGGCGCGTAAATGCGCTTGATAAAATGGTTATTCCGCAGACCCGCGAAACTAAAAAATATATCGAAAGTGTATTAGAGGAACGGGAACGCGAAAACGTATTCGTTCTTAAAGCGTTGAAAAACCGTAGTAATAACCGGTCGGAGGAAAAATGAGCAGACCTCTTTTCAATCGTATTGTTGTCGCTGTTAATGGTTCTCAGGCGTCTATTCATGCCGCAATGTATGGAATTATCATGGCAAAGACATATCATCTTGATCTGAAGGTTGTGTATGTCGTTGATACTGCAACAATTAAACAACTGACTTTGTCGAAATTTTTTGCGTCTGATGAACGTGAGACATATGAAGCGAATCTGACTTCCGATGGAGACCGTTATCTTACGTACATTGGTGATCTTTCAAAATCAAAGGGTGTGACGGCGGAACTTGAACTGCGTAAAGGCGCTGTATGGTCCGAGATTATTACAGTTGCAGATGATTATAAAGCCGATCTTATTCTTCTTGGAGGAAGAGAATCCGACGAAACATATGCAACCGGAAGTAACGTTCACCGTAATGTTGTTTCTGCATCCCGGAGTGAAATAATCGCAAGCGCACATTGTTCTGTACTTGTCGTAAAGCAAAAAGATGTAGAGCAGTTGTTTAAAATATCATAAAAAGGGTTTTGTCTTGGAAAACTGTTATGAGATTCTTGGTGTACATCGTAACGCTTCGGCTTCAGAAATCAGACGCGCATTCAGACAGAAGGCAAAGCAATTTCATCCTGATACGGCGCAGGTTAATAATTCTGAGTCGGCAGAGGCATTCCGCAGACTTGTAAAGGCATATGATGTTCTTTCGGATGCCCGGCAGCGTTCTATATTTGATCAGTCTTTTTTTACCCGGTATCATATACATCATAGACACGGGGAATCGTTTGATTATCATACATGGCTCATGGAACGGCAGGATGAAGAGAGTCGTTCAAAATTGATTTTCTGGGATCTTATGCATCACCGCGAAAATGAGGCTGTTGCAGAATTTAAGCATATGTCGGTAAATTATGCCGGATTCAGCCTCAAGAAATGGTTTACCCGTGAAGATTTTATGGATTATGGGTATATACTTGCGGAAGAACTGACCATCCGTGGAGAATATTACGATGCATTTCTTCTTCTTGAACAGATAATTAAAATGGAATACAGTTATGAATATTTCCGCCTTTTTTTCCCGGAAGTTATGGAATTTACTCTTCATATTCTGAAGCAGAATATTGAAGGGACTGTAAATGACGAACTTGTTCTCGATGCATGGGAACGGGCACTTGATCTGGGATTTACCCCTTCGGATGATGCCTTTTTTTTGCGTAAAATGGCATGTCTGTATAAAAAAATGGGTGATGACCGTACCGCATGTATTTGTCTTGAAGAAGCCGCACGGACATCCTGTTCGCGGAAAGCGATGTCTACCGAATCTGCTGACTGAATCAGGATAATTTTATATTTGATTGTTTTGTGAATTATTTCAGAGGTAAAATATATGATACGACTAAAAAATGACGAAGAAATTGTTGGAATAAGGAAATCCTGTCACCTTCTTGCGGATATGTTCAACGAAATTATTCCGCAGGTAAAACCGGGCATGTCGACAAAAGAAGTAGACAATATCTGTAAACACTTTATTATCTCCCATCACGGAAAGCCTGCCTGGTATCGGGAGAATTTTCCGGGGGCGATATGTATCAGTGTCAATGAAGAGGTCATTCACGGCATTCCATCGGCTAAAAAAATTATTCATGATGGTGATCTGGTTTCAATTGATGCCGGCATTGATCTTGACGGATACATAAGTGATTCTACGCATACGCTGCTTATCGGAAACGTACGACCGGAACATAAAGAACTTGACGATGTAACTCTTGAATGTCTGTCCGCCGGTATTGCCGCCTGTATACCCGGTAATCGTATCAGCGATATTTCGAATGCAGTTAACGATATTGCCGTCCGTCATCATTACGGCGTTGTATATGATTACTGCGGGCACGGTGTAGGACTTGACGTTCATGAGGATCCAAGTATACCGAACTGTCCGAGTCGCGGCGCAAATCCCCGTATACAGACAGGTATGGTTCTTGCTATTGAACCGATGATCAATCTGGGAACAGCAGATGTTCTGCTGGCCGATAATGAATGGACGGTACTTACGGCAGACGGTAAGCCTTCAGCGCATGAAGAGCATACGGTAGCGGTTTTTGCCGATCACACAGAAATACTCACAGATCTTAATTATTCAAAATAGACTTTATTTCTAACAGAAATTTATAAAGGAACATCAATTTTTTTTGTAACACTTGATGCTCCTTTTTTATTATTTTAACAGAAATGATGCAGCATAAATATGCTGCTCATCGGAGGTTTTACAATGAAAACATGGACTAAAAGGATTGTAGGGATTTCATGTGCTGCAGTACTTACATTTGCAGTTGTTTCCCTTTCATGCCGCAAGACTCCTGTGAATGGCAGTGCGGATACAGCCTTTGCAGAGACACGTACAGATTCTCCTGTTCCGTCGGATTCCCTCAAAGTAATGCAGGCTATGCAGGATGCATTTCGTTCCATAAGCGATACACTTCTTCCGTCAGTTGTCGAAGTTGATGTTACAGAGACAAAAACTGTACAGGCAAATCCTCTTGACGATCTGCCGTTCTTCTTTTTCGGAATGCCCAATCAGGGAAATGACACTCCGAAACAGCAGTATGAACAGAAAGGACTTGGTTCCGGCGTCATTGTCCGGCGTACGGGTAACACAATTTACGTCCTGACAAACAATCATGTAGCCGGTGATGCAACGAAAATTTCTGTTAAACTTAACGATGGACGTGAATTTACCGGTAAACTTGTCGGAGCGGATTCTCGTATTGACGTTGCCCTTGTTTCTTTCGAATCAGATGATAAATCGATTCCTGTTGCTAAACTGGGCGATTCCGATCAGGTCCATACAGGGGATATATGCTTTGCAATGGGTGCACCGCTTGGTTACAGTCAGTCTGTTACACAGGGAATTATCAGCGCAACCGGACGTTCAGGAAATGACATCGGCAGTATAAGCGATTTCATACAGACAGATGCCGCAATTAATCAGGGAAACTCCGGAGGTCCGCTGATTAATATTTACGGAGAAGTTATTGGTATTGATACATGGATTGCTTCACAGTCAGGCGGTTCACAGGGACTCGGGTTTGCCATTCCGATTAACAACATTAAGAATGCAATAAATGATTTTATCAGCAAAGGAAAGATTTCATACGGCTGGCTCGGAGTATCTCTCGTAGATGTTACGAGTGAATATAAAGACGAACTGGGGGTAAAAGATATAACAGGAGCATTTGCGTCACAGATTTTTATGGGATCGCCTGCAGAGAAGGGAGGAATGCAGCCCGGTGATTTTATTACAGGTCTTAATGGGAAGGATGTTAAAAACGTCAATCAGCTTGTCCGCGATGTCGGAAATCTTGAAGCTGGAACTACAGCGACGTTTAACGTACTGCGGAGCGGCAAAAAAATTGAGCTTACTGTAAAGATCGAGGAACGTTCTGAGAAAATTTCTACCGATAATGGAAAACTCTGGCCTGGTTTTATAGCAGTACCTCTTACCGACGATACACGGAAAGAACTTAAACTTGATGATGAAAAAGTTAAGGGTGTCGCGGTTACTGGTGTTCAGGAAAAGTCACCTGCAGCAGCCCTCAGACTGCAGAATAATGATATTATAACGGCAGTAAACGGTAAAAATGTAAAGTCCCTTCAGGAATTTTATGAAGAGCTTGGAAAAGCGAAAAAGAGTGTAAACTTTGACGTTTATTCAAATGGCGGTACAATAACAACCGGAACGTACAAGTTCTGACATTCGGTGACGCATTTTCTATATATAGAGACGTAAAAGAGACTTGCCCATCCTGTTGGGCAAGTTTGTAAATTTAAAGTCGAAGGAAGAAAATGCTGCCGCATTTTCTATTTATATACACGTAAAAGAGACTTGCCCATCCTGTTGGGCAAGTCTCTTTTACTCTTGACTAACCTGCTGCATTTCTGATAATATCTACAATACACGTATTGTAAGACGGCTTGTAGTATCGATCCCCGTTTAATACTGCGGCTGCTTTGCTTGCATTATCTTTTAGTAGAGGTATTTTATATGTACGCACTTGTTGAATATAAGGGCAAACAGTACAAAGCAGAAAAAGGTTCTGTGCTGACGGTCGACAAACTTGACGCTGAAGTGGGCGCAACCATTGATATTGATTCTGTCCTGCTTGTCAGCGATGGAGATAAAGTCAGTGTCGGTACACCGTTTGTAAAAGGTGCTAAGGTCCAGATTGAGGTAGGCGAATCTTTCCGTGATAAGAAGGTCCTTGTTCTTAAGTATAAATCAAAGAAGGATTATCACCGCCTTATCGGTCATCGCGAACAGTATACGAAAGTGACTGTAAAGGACATTACCGTAGCGTAATGACTTCTGTGCTTCTGGTACGCGGCGGCAACGGTACCTTCCGGTCATGCAGAGCGGATGGTCATGCAGGGTTTGCTGCTCCCGGATCGGATATTGTATGCAGCGCCGTTAGTGTTTTACTCCGGACAACGATGCAGACTCTTGAGGATTCGGACGATATACTGCTGGAAGCTGATACATCGTCACGGGGAATGCTTTTTTTCAGTGCCCGTGCAAAAAGAACGTCCTTGGAAACAGAGACGCGCTTGGTATATGCCGGAGATTTTCTTGAACACGGGATTGCTTCTCTTGTTAAGGAATATCCCGGAAATGTTGAATTGCAGATACAAACTGGTGAATAGGAGAATAGTATGGGAAGAACTAGAGGCGGCAGCGGTGCAAAAAACGGACGCGATCCGAACCCGAAATATCTTGGTGTAAAGAAATTCAGCGGTGAAACGGTAACAGCCGGTTCTATCATTGTGAAACAGCGCGGAACAAAATTCTATCCTGGCGATAACGTCATGAAAGCAGGAGACGACAGTCTTTTTGCGACAGCAGACGGGAAAGTCGTCTACCACGAGCGTATGAACAGAAAACTTGTTTCTGTTACGCCGGTGAACGAATAATAGAATTTTCTGCAGAATAAAGTGATATTACCCGGTTCAGACTTTCTGTGCCGGGTATTTTTTTTGTATAATAATAAGGTGGTTATATGTTACAGTTCGCAGATGAAGCTGTAATCGAGGTCCGGTCCGGTAAAGGCGGAAACGGCTGTATTGCTTTCAGACGCGAGAAATATATTCCCCGCGGTGGTCCTAACGGCGGCGACGGCGGAAAGGGTGGAGATGTTGTGTTTTGCGTCAAACGGAATATGCGTACTCTTGCCAAACAGCGTAATCAGGTCGTGTTTAAGGCGCAGAATGGTTCTGACGGATCAGGATGGAATAAATATGGAAAGGACGGTGAAGATGTCGTTATTCCGGTACCTCCGGGAACAACAATTCGTGATGCAGAAACAGACGAACTAATCCATGATTTTACAAATGAAAGTGAAGATGAACGATTTGTACTGCTTTCCGGAGGAAACGGTGGCTGGGGTAATGTTCATTTTAAGTCTTCAACGAATCAGGCGCCTCGTTATGCTCATCCTGGAAAACCGGGCGAAGTACGAAAACTTCGACTTGAACTTTCAATTATGGCAGATGCAGGTCTTGTCGGGTTTCCGAATGCAGGTAAATCATCTCTTTTAAATGCTTTTACAAATGCCCGGCCGAAAATTGCACCATACCCGTTTACGACGAAGATACCAAATCTCGGCGTTCTTCGCGTAGATGACGACCGGGATATAATAATTGCGGATATCCCGGGAATTATCGAGGGGGCCTCAGACGGCGCTGGCCTTGGTATAAAATTTCTTAAGCATATTTCCCGTACATCATGTCTTATTTACATGATCGACTGCTCTGACGATAAATATCTTACCGCGTATGATACGCTTAAAAATGAACTTGCTTCTTATTCAAAGGAGCTTGTTGCAAAACCCCGTATAGTACTTTGTAATAAAATAGATGTTGAAGGGGCAGGGGAACGGGCACAGGAAATAATTGAGGCTGTCAAAAAGACGGAACCGGAAACCCCTGTACTGTCTGTTTCCGTACTGGCGAATACGAATATGCGTGATGCAAAGCTCCAGATTATCAGGATGGTTGATAAGCTTGAATATCGTCCTGTTGCACCTGTACAGGGTACAGCTGGAAGCCCTGATTTTCTTACAACCCGTTCTGTCGATGAACAGAATGAAGTCCAATATCCGGGCAGTGAAGGCTGATAAATTGAAAATCGCACTGCTCGGGGGTACTTTTAATCCGCTGCATAACGGTCATGCAATGCTTGCAGAGACTGCGGTAAGAGAGCTGGGGTACGACAAAGTACTTATTGTTCCGACATTTATTCCGCCTCACAAAATACCTTCCGATGCTGTCCGTCCGGAAGACCGGCTGGGAATGGTGCAGGCGTTTTGTGAAGATTCGGATTATTTTATTGCAGAAGACTGTGAAATCATTCGCAGGGGTGTTTCATATACGTATGATACTCTGCAGTATATTATGCGGAAGTATAAGAATGTGATTGAGGAAAAGCCTGCTTTTATTGTAGGACAGGAAACTGCAGCAGAATTCGACAAATGGTATCGTGCCGCTGACGTAGCAGATATGGCGGATATTATTATTGCACGCCGGAGCGACGACAGCAGGGAGATTGATACAGCTGAATTTGGAAATAAACCTTCCGGTACGTATACCGGCGGATTTAATTCCGGATTTAACGAAGAACTGTTTCAATATCCCCATGTTTTACTCAATAATCCTGCTGTATCTGTTTCCTCAACGGAAATACGGACTCGTATCGCAGAAGGAAAAAGCTGGCGTTACCTTGTACCGGAACCTGTTTTTCAGTATATTATAGAAAGAAAACTCTATGGATATAAATAACTCTCCTGATTATGTTGCAGTAACAGAAAAAATCCGTCAGTACACGCTGGCGGCCGTAAAAAGAAGCAGGTATGAACATTCAATGCGCGTCGCAGAAACTGCGCAGATATTATGCCGTAAATACGGTATTGATGAAAAGCGTGGTTATCTGGCAGGTGTTGGTCATGATATGTGCAAAGATATGAGTGATATTCTGCTTGTTTCGATAGCACTGCGTGACGGACACAGCATTACACCACTGGAGCGAAAAAAGCCCGCTCTCCTTCATGGACGTGCAGCTGCCGTGAAGATGACAGAAGATTTTGGAATTAAGGACCCGGAAATACTCCAGGCAGTAGCTGATCATACATTTGGAGCGCCCGATATGTGTGATCTTGCAAAAATTATCTATGTTGCGGATAAAATTGAACCCGGTCGTGAGTATGTAACAAAAGCTTATATGGAAAAACTTGCCGGACTGCAGCTGGACGGACTTGTCGCGGCTGTTTTACGGGATGGTATATCATATCTTGAAAAAAAAGGATGCATGGTAGCACCGGAGTCAGAACTGTTTCTTGAATCGCTGGAGAAAAACAATGCATATGCGCGATGAGCAGAAAGGTCTGCTTTTTCTGATTGTAATAATTCTCATCATAGTTGTGTCGTGTATAATCGTGGGGCTTTCGCTGCGCACCGATACAGTCGGTGAAAGCCTTGAAAACGATCAGGTTATTCGTGTTTTGTATGTTATGGAAGACGCCCCCGGCAATGCACTTATGACAGAAATGGTTGTCTATTATCCAGTGTCGAGAAAAGCCGCAATTGTGAACATTCCGGCAAATATCGGAGCCATTTACAGTAGTCTGGGCAGAGTTGACGGCATTTCCGCTATTTATAAGGAAAAGGGGATTGATGTCTACAAAAGCGAGATAGAAAATTTACTTGGAACAACGATACCGTTTTATACAGTTGTCACTCTTAGGGATTTTGTTAAACTTTCAGACATGATGGGGGGAATGCGCGTTTTTATTCCGGAGCCGGTCGATGCTGTTTCAGACGACGGTGAACGCTGGCTTCTTCCTTCAGGTGCAGTAACACTTGACGGCGACAAAGTGTCTGTGTATCTGCGCTATCACCTTGCCGATGAAAATAATAGTGATGTATATGAACGTTACCAGAATGTTATGATAGCCTTTTTTACGCAGCTCAGTGACTATAAGTCGGTCATTCTGGGAAAGAAGAATTTTAAATCATATTCATCTCTTCTATCGACAAATCTTAACAAAAAAGATTTTTACCGGCTTATGACACTCCTTTCAGGAATGGATACCGAATATATTATAAAACAAACAGTTACAGGGTCTGCACGTAACGTCGACGGTAAAATTTTTGTTTTTCCGCTCAATGGTGGTGAATTTATCAAACAGGCCGTTGCTCAGTCTACGAACATGCTTATTTCGACGGGTAGTACAATGACCAGCCGGATTTATGTACTTGATATACAGAACGGTACAAACATACAGGGACTTGCACATAATACGGCAGTTTTGTTCCAGAATGCAAGTTATGATATTCTTAGTTCGTCTAATGCAGACCGCAACGATTATGAAAAAACGGTAATTATCGATCATATCGGAAATAAAGAAATTGCCAAAATGGTTGGTGATTTTATACATTGCACGAATATTCAGGAGGAAGAAGTAAAACCGGACGAAGCAGGTACCGATACTGATGCTGCCGCTGCTGCAAATGTTGATTTTACTGTCATTCTCGGTAAAGATTTTGACGGACGTTATGTTCGTCCGACAACCAAATAAAAAGGATTTTATATGAAAGATGTAGAACAAAAAGCGAAAGAGATTGCTTTGCTTATGGAAGATGGAAAAGGGAAGGATGTTGTACTTCTTGATATTTCAAAACTGAACAGCTGGACTGACTATTTTGTTATTGCGACGGTTACCAGTTCAGCCCACTGGCAGGGATTGTATAAACAGGCAAAAGATTATGCAAAAAATAATGATCTGGAGATACATCTTACGAATAAAAAAATGTCTGATGGAAACGATTGGAATCTTATCGACTTCGGCAGTATTGTCATCCATCTTATGTCAGAAAACGCACGGAATTTCTATGATCTTGAAAAATTGTGGCACACGGGTAATTTGATAGATTTTCACACTGTCTGATTATTTATCGTCGTCATCGATGTCGTCGAAGTCTTCATCATCAGAAAGTTCTTCTTCGTCATCGGATATACCGTTGTACCCATCTTCTTCTTCATAGTCATCAAACGGTTCGTCAGGAACTTCTTCTTCTTGCTCGAAGGCATCTTCAAAAAGTTCAGCGTCATCATCGAATTTGTCAAGGGTTTCATCGCTGGTATCATCATTAAAATCATCTTCAGCATCAGATTCGTCCAATGCATCTTCATCATATTCGTCATCATACGAAAATGATTCACTGATCATTGATAAAAGAAGGAAATCGTCTGCGACGGACATAACAACTCCTTTGTTGTAGAAGAAAAGAACTTTTCTCTCACCTGCATATGAATGTAATTTACACTTGTGTTTCTGTCAACTGGTTTTAGCATAAAATGCAGCTTTTTTCAGTTGTTTTCAGGGATATGTATCTGTCTGACAGGTATTTGGGTTATTTGCAAAGCTTGTACAGCTGTTGCATACATCCTGCTGATGATTTGACAGATGAATAATAAATTGATATACTATATATTACCTATGGTGACAGAAGTCTGTGAATTTGCGCCGGCAAAGATAAACTTTAATTTGTGTGTTTTGCCGGAAGTAAAAAACGGATTTCACAATATTGAAAGCATATTCCAGACTGTTACACTTACCGATCAGCTGAACGTAAGTTTAACAGAGCAATACGGATCATGCAGAGTTTTCTGTGAAGATACGTTACTTCCTGAAAATAACACAATTACGTCATCATATGCAGCGTTTTGTTCTGTTGTCGGAAAAGATATACCCGGAGTAAACGTGAAGCTTATAAAAGGGATCCCTTCCGGAGGCGGGTTAGGCGGCGGTTCTTCAGATGCCGCAGCTTTTATCAGAGCGCTTGAAAAAGTAAGCGGAATAGAACTTTCCGTGTCTCAAAAGAAAGAGATTGCTTCACGTGTCGGAAGTGATGTTTTTTTCTTTTTATTTTGCGGCAGAGAAGGTTGTGCAGTTGTTACGGGTCGTGGTGAAATCGTAAAACCGATTCATGCACGTAACGACTTGTATATACTACTTGTGTTTCCCGGTGTTCAGAGTCCGACCAAAAGTGCTTATGCACTTGTTGACCGCTACTTTGCTTCGGGAAAGACGGTTGTTTGTCCGGCTTATGCGGATCTGGAAACTATATACAATAGTCCGGTTTCATCCTGGAATTTTGCAAATAGTTTTACTCCGTCTTTAGTGAACTGTATTCCGGAAGTCGGCCGGGCACTGGATTCCATCCGTGCTGCGGGCGCATTATATGGAGAGATGTCCGGATCCGGTTCTACAGTCTACGGCGTTTTCCCTTCTGCAGAAGAAGCTGAAAATGCCGGATGTGTGCTTGCTGAACGCTGGAAGAGTTGTGTTGTAGTACGCCCTTCCCGTGACAGATAGACTTGTTCTAGAGAACGGAGGATAGCTTATGCAGATTACGGAATTACGAATCCGGAAGGTTGAAGGCGAGGGCAAATTACGTGCCTATGTCACGGTTACATTTGACAACTGTTTTGTTGTTCATAATGTGAAGATTATTGAAGGAAAGAACGGTTTGTTTATCGCAATGCCGAGCCGGAAAACCGCAAGCGGCGAATATAAAGATGTAGCGCATCCGATCAGTCCTGATTTCAGAGCTGAGCTGCAGAACAAGATTCTGGATGATTATAATGCCGGACATGTTGAACCGGCAGATGCAAAAGATGATGCATCTGTTTCTTCTTCAGATGGCAGTATATAACAGCATATAATGGGACGTCGGCAAGCGGTAAGCCCCCGGCTTTTGGTGCCGGTATTCCACAGGTTCGAATCCTGTCGTCCCAGTAACAGCACTAACGAAGTCCTGAAAAACTTCGTTAGTGTATCTATAATAAAAAAGAAGAACATGCAGTTTTTCTTTTGCTCCCGGAGCGGATGAAGTCCGCCAGAGTGTTTTTTTATTTTTGTTTGTTTAAGGAGTCCTAAAATGGATCAGTTAATCATCAATGCGAAGACCCGTACAACGACGGGTAAAACCGCTGCGAAGAAGTTACGTGCAACAGGCCGCCTCCCTGCTGTCATGTATGATGCAAAAGGCAAATCGACAATGATCGATATTGACGAGATTGAATTTAATAAAATCTGGAGAACAATTACTCCGACAACTCTCGTTACTCTCAAAATTGACGGTAAAGACGCTCACGATGCTTTTATAAAGGATACAGAATATAATCTGCTTCATGATAAAGTTCTTCATACGGATTTCTTTGAACCTGATGCGAAAGAGAAGATTATTGCAACATTCAAAGTTGCTTATACAGGAACGCCTGCCGGTGTTCTTAAAGGCGGTTTTATGCTTAAGCATCTTCCGGAAATAAAGGTTCAGGCAGTTCCCTCAAAAATACCGCAGGCTGTTGTTGCTGATGTTTCGGCTCTCAACATTGGTGATACTTTCCATGTAAGCGATTTAAAACTCGGCAATGGTGTTACAATTCTTACAGACGGCAATGCTGCTCTTGTGACAATTACACCTGCCCGTTAATCAGCAGGAAAAAATAAGGAAAGGGCTGTCTTTCAGGGGCAGCCCTTTTGTGTTTTAAAAGGGATGTGCGGATGAAAAACAGTGCAGGTCTTTTTATAACGCAATTCGTCGCAGATGTACGGACTGCGTTGTGTATATGTGATTTTAATCCCGAAAAAATTCATGAGGCAGGTAAATCTCTGGGAGCTGCTGTTTCCGGTGGTGCCGATTCCGTAGCGCTTCTTGTATCTCTTGCATATATTGCTAAAGAAACTGGTATTCAGCTTCATGTTATTACGGTAAATCACAATATTCGCCCGGCGGAAGAAACCGGTGGAGATGCTGCATATGTACAGCATCTGTGTACCTGTTTTGCAGCAAAGGGCTTCCCCGTCGACTGTACTTTGAAGGAACTTACGCCGGGAGCAGTCGATTCTACCGCACAAAAGCGCGGAAACGGTATTGAAGAAGCTGCCCGTTATCTGCGGTATAAGGCATTCAACGAATTTGCCGGTGAAAAAAACGTTATGTGTATCTGTCTTGCGCATAATAGAAATGATCAGCTTGAAACACTTCTTATGCGTTTTTTTCAGGGTAGTGGCGGATCGTCAAGCGGCGGTATCCAGCAGGTAAGAGGCATATTTGTGCGTCCTTTACTTTCTACCCCAAGAAGCAGTATAGAACGTTTTCTTACTGAACAGCATATTTTGTGGCGTACCGACAGTACAAACAGCGATACCCACTATCTGCGGAACCGGATCCGGCATATTATAATGCCGGAACTTGACTCCACTGTTCCCGGATGGCAGAAGGCAGTACTTGCCGGCGGAAAAAAAGCTGCTGATGCGGATGAAGTTGTTGCCGCAGAAGCAGAGCGTGTAAAATGGCAGGGCTCCGGTAAAAGTGTATACATGCCGCTTTCTTTGTTTATTTCCCAAAAGAAGGCTGTACAGGTCCGGCTTTTTTATGCAGCACTGGAACTAACCGGTTGTGAACAGCGCATTCCTTATAGTTTTATCGAAAGAGTATGTATTGCTGCATCCGGAGGCGGAGAATTCAGAGACAATGCTGCGGGTATTACGGCGGAGATAGAAAACGGTAGTATTTTTATAAAAAAGAATAAAAAAACGGCGACTGACTTTGGTTTTTCTGTTATAATAGAAAAAAGTGGTACGTATGAAACTGCATGTGGAACTGTTTGTGTTGTACGTACCGGTGCAGACAACTTTTCTGTTTTTTCAGATAATCCTGATGCTGCTGCCCTTGAAAAAATACAGCTTCCCTTCTGCATACGAAGCAGACAACCCGGCGACGAAGTAAGGACTGCTTCAGGTGGTATCAGATCTGTTTCTGATATTCTTTCCGACTGGAAGGTGTGTGCTGAAAACAAAGACCAGATACCTGTTATTCAGGCACTTGCCGGTTCCGTACAGCCTGTTGTCTGCATCTGGGGGAGTGTATACGGTTATGATGACTGGATTGTCATGCCAGAGGAGAAATGATATGAGAAAAGGTGTGTATGCAGTAATTTTTGCAGCCTTTGCTGTTATTTTTCCATTTACCGTATCTGCAGAAGATAAAGTACTAGCCGCTGCAAACAGAAAAACTGCTGTCCGCTTTTTAAAAGCAGCAGAAAACAGTTTGATAGAAAAGAACTGGAATGCTGCATATTCGCAGGCACAAATGGGAATTGCCTACGATGATTCTGTTGCTGACCTCTGGTATATAGAGGCAGTCGCACAGAACGGACTGGGAAATCCCCGGGCAGAAATTCTGCCTCTTGTAACTAAAGCGATTACCAAAAATCAGTGGGTCGATTATAACCGGGATGGAGCGCGTATTCTGTACGCCGATCTGCTCTGTGATACGGGGCAATATGAGCAGTCGGTCAGTATCCTTGATGCTGTTCCACTGATATATTCTGCCGATGCTGAATATATCAGAATAAAGGCGTATTACCGTATGAATACTGCTGATTCTGTTTCAAAGGCGCGCAGCAGAGTTAATGGTGCCAGGAAGATTTATTCCGGTGATACCCGGTTTCCACGGCTTTTTTTCCGGTATGAATATGCGTTAAAAAACGCAGACATTTCTCCGGAGGTGCAGGCAGTTGCCGATTCTTTTATTGCAAAAATGCCGGAATATGACAACCCTGATGCCGAACTTGAAATATACGCAGCCCTTTTTGCATCCGGTGCCAGACAGAAACGCATGCTGCAGGCATTTGCAGCACACAATATGGAGCATGTCTTATATGCAGGAGCTGCTCTTACGGCAGGGCTTATGACACAGGCTCAGGCACTTGCCTGTTTCTGCAGATTTGCAGACAAAACGGTGTCACTTTCTTTACTCAGATCATTTGTTCCTCTTATTACCGATGAAAAGGTGAAAACAGCTCTCGATGAATATCTTACTGCATACAGCGGTGTTTTGACGATCGATACAGACGGCGATCTTGAACCGAATCTGATCGTACAGTACAAACGTGGGCGGCCCCAGTCGCTCACATGGGATAGTAATAATGACGGTATAAAAGAATGGACCGCTCAATGCGACTTTGGTGTGCCTGTATCGGTGAGTCTTCCCGTCGACGGAATAACATTGTATTACGGAACATATCCTGCAGTGGTGAAGGCTGTTTTTGCCGGAGGAAACGGCGCAGAAACATTTATGATCGCTGACGAAACGTACAACTGGTCTCCGTTTTCCATGACAGAACCTGAAGAATTCAAAAATACATTGAAGGGTGATTTTTTTGTTCCGGAGGTCCGGGGACGAATGCCGGTGAATAAAAGCGATCTGTTTAACGCGGCTTCGAGTTATGAAGTACCGTCCCCTGAGCGGGAAAAAGGAACAATTTTATTTACAATGCAGAATGGACATCCCCAGACTGCTGATTATTATGCCGGCGGGAAAATGTATGCACATGCCGTTTTTAATAACAGTCTTCCTGTTATGCGTTCAGTGGATAATGACGGTGACGGAATTTTTGAAACTACCGAGACATTCGGATATGATCCGGACAATACGATGCACCGTACTGCGTCAGACAGCAGTCAGATTACGGCAGATTTATTCGGACTGTCTCCTGCGTCGGGTATATATATAAAAATGATTCAGATTGATGTTGACGGCGATACTATCCCTGATTTTACCGAAGAATATCTTGCGGACGGAGGAAAAATTACCTCATGGGATAACGATGCAGACGGCCGGTGGGACGTACGTTTTGAACGGTTCCCCCGGAAAGAAGGAGAACCTCTTGCGGAAAGTACTTCTTTTTATGTACCCCCCGAAAGAAAACTCGTTATTATTACCAGTTATAACGGAGAACCGGTAAAAGTTTCATCCGGTAATTTTAATTACGACGTAATAGAGGGAACGGACAGCGGATTATACTGGATTGGGAAACAGGGAACTCCTGAAGATGAAAAAAAAGCGCTTGAAATGCTTAACCAGACATCGGGGCAGGGTGTTTCTCTATTAGTAGAATCCGGCTCTGAACGTCTTCTTGCTGTACGTGTCGGCGATAAATCGTACGTTCAGATTCTTCCCGATCGTACGGAAATTCCGCATGATTCAGATGCAATAAAAAACGAATCAGACAATTGAGGTAAAAATGGAAAGATTTACACGATATTATGTACTGTTTACTGCTTTTGCGTTGTTGTTCAGCTCATGCAGAACACTTCATGAGCCGAAAGATGTGTATCAGCCTCTGAATTATACGGAAAAAGACGTATATGAGAATGAAAAAGCACGGATAGAAACACTCAGTGAAACGGATCCGGTGAATGCTTTGTGGAGTGCTGAACTGCTCAAAAATTCAGAGACGATCTCATCCTGTACCGATAAAGTATTGAAAAAATATCATGAAGCTATTGACGCAAAGGATTATTTTGAGGCATTAAAATATTACCGTTCTCTTTCCGCGATTGGTTTTGAAGTTGCAGCATATAACGGTATTACCGGCGGACAGCTTCCTAAATTGAGTGCCGTGGGAGTTCCGGGACTTACAGTAGACGCGCAGTATCTGCCTAAGACAATCACAGACTGCATTAATGCCACCGTAACAATATGGGTAGACCGCGGCATTACAATCAAAGACGGTGCGGGCTATGCAGACAGGGTTATCGGTTCCGGTTTTTTTATAGACAGACGCGGATATATAGTGACAAATCATCACGTAATATCCGATATTGTAGACCCGAAAAATGAAAAATATTCCCGTCTGTACATTAAACTTGCATCTGATACTGACACGCGTATTCCTGCAAAAGTTATAGGATATGATTCGGTACTTGATCTTGCACTGCTCAAAGCCGAAGTGGATGCCCCGTTTGTTCTTGCGCTCGGATCGAGCACAGACCTTTCCATCGGAGATAAGGTGTCTGCAATCGGAACACCGCTCGGACTGGACGGTACGATTACATCGGGCATTGTTTCGGCGGTGAACCGCAAACTGTTTACAACAGGAAGTGTGCTGCAGATTGACGCCGCGGTTAATTCCGGTAACTCTGGGGGACCGCTTATTGATTCTCAGATGCGGGTGCAGGCAGTTGTATTTGCAGGAATGCTCCAGTATCAGGGACTTAATTTTGCTATTCCCGTCGAATATCTCAGGCAGGATCTGCCGGTACTGTATCATGGAGGAAAACGTGACCACCCGTGGACCGGTTCGTACGGGCATACAAAGAAAAGTGCCGACGGCAGGCAGAATCAGGGACTTGAAGTACAGTATGTTATGCCGGGCGGCAGCACGAGCCGTGCATTGTTCCGTGAAAACGATGTGATTACTGCTGTGGACGGACAGAACGTTGATTCTCTGGAAACTATGCAGGATATTCTCCGTAACTATGTTCCCGGCACGATTATCAAGTGTACCTATACGAACGACAGCGGCAGTGGAGACAGGCTTGTTTACCTTGATGCCCGTCCTGAAAATCCCGGATACGAAATTTACAGCAGCGATCTTATTTCAGGATCGTTTGTTCCCATTCTTGGCATGAAACTTATTCCGTCTTCAACGGCTAATAAGCATGTATATACCATAACAGAGATTATCAAAGGCAGTGTTGCTGATGAATCCGGTTTTTCTGAAAACGATCCGGTGACAGTTTCGGGCGTGAAATTTAACGATGAAAAAAGTGCTGCATATATAGAATTGTATACGCGGAAAAGCCGGAAAGGATTTCTTGACATTTCAATGGGCATGGCGGCATCGCTTGACAGCCCGTACTATTTTTAGGGTGAAATTATGATAGACATGAAGTACAAACGCAATTTTTGTATTACCGCACATATAGATCACGGTAAGTCGACTCTTGCCGATCGTCTTATCCAGAAGGGTAAAATTATTGATGAGCGGAAGATGAAAAATCAGCTGCTCGATAATATGGATATAGAACGTGAGCGTGGTATCACTATAAAAAGTCAGGCAGTAACAATTCCGTACAGGGCAAAGGACGGACATGATTATGAGCTTAATTTTGTCGATACTCCGGGGCATGTTGATTTTTCGTACGAAGTATCCCGTGCCATAGCATCGTGCGAAGGTGCGCTCCTGCTTATAGATGCGACACAGGGAGTTGAATCACAGACTGTCAGCAACATGTACCTTGCCCTGGAGCATGACCTTACCATAGTTCCGGTTATTAATAAAATAGACCTTGCATCTGCCGATGTTGAAGGTACGAAGGAGCAGATAGACAAAGAACTCGGACTTGACAGTACCGGAGTACTTCTTGTTTCTGCCAAGACAGGACAGGGAATAGATGAACTGATGGAGGCTATCGTAACACGGTTTCCCGCTCCTTCCGGTGACCCGGAAGGCCCGGCACGCGCCCTTATATTTGACTGTAATTACGACGAATACCGCGGTGTTGTTGTACATGTGCGTGTGATGGACGGCCGCATAAAAACCGGTGACAGCATCCGCATGGTAAGCAACGGTACGGACTATAAAGTCGAACAGATTGGTATTTTTAAAATAGATTTTGAAGAAACGGGCATTCTGGAAGCCGGTGATGTCGGTTATATTATAGGCGGTATGAAGACCGTCAGTGAGGTTCGTGTCGGTGATACGATTACGCTTTCATCGAATCCCGTTACAGAGCCACTCCCCGGTTTTAAGGAAGTAAAACCGGTTGTTTATTCGTCTATTTATCCGATGGATTCAAACGATTATGAAGAATTAAAATCGGCACTTGAGAAACTTAAGCTCAACGATGCAAGCCTCGTGTACGAAAAAGATAATTCACTTGCACTCGGAAACGGATTCCGCTGCGGATTTCTGGGACTGCTGCACCTTGAAGTAATTCAGGAGCGGCTGGAGCGCGATTATGATCAGGCGGTTATTTTTACCGCTCCGTCGGTACGCTATAAGCTGGCCCTTACCGGCGGCGAAGAAACATTTATAGACAATCCTTCCGAATATCCTGCCGGCCGTATTCGGGAAGCGGAAGAACCCTACATAAAAGCATCGATAATTACGCCGTCCGAATATCTGGGACCGCTTATGGAATTGTGCAAGCAGAAACGGGGGGACCAGACAAATATGGTCTATCTTGACGAAAAACGTGTTGAGCTTACCTATGAGATGCCGCTTGCAGAAGTTCTGTTTGACTTTTACGACAAACTCAAAAGTTACAGCCGCGGATATGCCTCATTCGATTATGAAGTTATCGGGTACCGTCCGACAAAACTTGTAAAAGTGGATTTTCTTGTGAACGGAAAAATTGTAGATGCACTTTCGCAGCTGACTTTTGAGGCAAATGCAGCCGACCGTGCTCATAAAGTATGTGACCGTCTGAAAGATGAAATCACGCGTGAACAGTTTAAAATTGCCATTCAGGGAGCAATAGGCGGACAGATTATTGCCCGGGAAACAGTAAACCCTGTACGCAAGGACGTTCTTGCAAAATGTTACGGCGGTGACATTTCACGTAAGCGTAAGCTTCTTGAAAAACAGAAAGAGGGAAAGAAACGCATGAAGATGGTAGGAAATGTTGCCATCCCGCAATCGGCCTTTCTTGCAGTTCTTAAGGAAAAAGAGGATAAATAAAAGAAGATGCCGGATTTTTACCGGCATCAGACAGTCCGTTTTATCTGCTGCAGAAAAGCAGTTTTTTCCCCGTATTGATGTCTTTAAGAAAAAGATCTATTTCCGCACGGATCCGTTTAAGAAACGACGGTGAAAGAGAAAGCCGGTATCCGTCCGGAAAGTGCAGGTATAGATATTCGCGGGGTGTAAGTAATTCCGTAATCCGTTTATTCCGCAGTTCTTCATTCATATTCTGTCCGTACGAAAGAATATTCCTGAGTTCCAGGAGCGCATTTTCTTCAGTATTATAGAAATCTGCAATAAGACTGCTTTTTTCCGGAGAATGCTGCTGAACTGCTTTTATACCGGTATATTCTCCGGAAATAATACCGTCTTCCTGAACGGATGAAATACTGCGGTACGGCAGCCCCAGCGCGATTCCTGTTTTACCTGTATCAAATACGTTCTTTTCCGCATAAAACAATCCCCTGAACGACTGTGCATACGAAAGAAGCACAGGTGTTGAGTATACTCTGTTTCCTGCTTTATCTGCATTCTCCGATGCTCCGTATCCGAAAGCTGCTCCATAGTTGGCAGCAGGTAAAGTACGGATACTGCCGGAAAGTCTTACTGTATGTGCAGGGGCCCCTCTGACATGTGTTTTTCCGGGCGAGTATGAAAAATCAAGTCCCGAAACAAAAACCGGAATACGGTCGTTTATGCGCAGCTGCAGTGCAAGGTATACGGCAGTAAGCCCGACAGATCCCAAGGGAGGTATTTCTTCCGGCAGTATGCGTTCCCTTACAAGGCGTTCAAAAAACACCGTGTCAGCATATTTCGGTGCAAAGTAGCTTATTTGTCCCTGTTTACCGAGAAAGTCGTATAAGCCCGGCCATGATGTTATTCCTGCAAAAATAGTGATGTTTCTGCCTTTTATACCGAAGAATGCGGATGCAATAACGGACTGTGCTTCTTCACAGACAACGGCATCCGGAGTAATTCCTAACGTACGAAGCGCCGGAAAGGCCGTATCTACTGATATGATATAGAATTTACTGCGGAAAGGAATCAGTTCTGCAGCCGTATTTTCCATACTTTCTCCTGCCCCAAGTACAAGCAGCGGCTTAAATACGGTGTGTGCGGAATACTCAGCCGGCGGTGCATACGGAAGGCGGGAAAGGTTCCGGAACAGATTGCGGGAATATTTTCTGCCGAATTTGACGAGAGTAATGCGGTTTTTCCAGAACAACCCTATAGCATCTTCCACCGCATGTGAGAATACTGCATAATACTGGAACGAAAACTGGGTACCGGCTGAAAAATCGATACGTACCGCCCTGCGGAAAGTTCCGGGAGGTGGAAGTTCTGTACCGTCGCAGAATGCAGCAGAATATTTATTTAAAAGGACCGGAAGCACTGAAAGTTCTGAAGGTTTAAGAAGTGCAAAATGCGGGATTTTACCGGTTATATGCTCTCTGGCAAGATTGAACAGTTCGGTATCACATTCGCAGCCAAGTATCATGCAGTTTTCCGGCAGTTTTTGTGCCAGCTCAGAAAGTCCAAATCCCAGACACGGGGAACATGCAAGTATAAGTGTGCCGGGAAGTATATTAAACGAATCAACTGCAGCCAGAATGTTTTTTGCAGGAGCATAACGGGAATACAGATATCTGTTTTTATATAAAACGGAAAAGCCCTGACCGGATTTTACCAGACAGGGCTTTTCATTATTCAGCTCAGGCAATAGTATTCCCTGCTGTCGGATTTATTCATTAGAATTATTGTTCTTCATGAAATTATTGAAGAACACGGACATAAGATTGTTCTCAAGCTTCGGACTCTTCATAAGAGCCGACGACGCTGACGACTGATCATAATTGCCGGTCTCGCTTTTAAGAGTAGAAGCCTCCGCCGGGGTTTCTTCTGATGATTCACCGGTAAGCTGCAGAATAAGAATGTTTTTTCCGTTTACAACAGGTACTGATATTTCATTCTGCTTAAGCGTGAAAGCCGTTTTGAGAAAATTTTCGTTTGTATCTGCACCGCTGAGTGCCGTATTTTTCGTATCGACGGACCCTGCAAGTGAAACACTGCCGTAATTAAGCGGGAATGCAGCTAGTTCTGTTTTTGTCAGGTTGAACTGTCTGCACGCATCATCAAAACTTTTTGCTGATGCAGCAGCAGCAAAATTCTTTGCTATTTCAGTATAATAATCTTCAATATGTCCTGCCTCATACGTATTCAGGTAATTATAGACATCTTTAATTGTCGCATCGTTTGAAAAATCAGGTTGAACAGCATTGTTGTCCGCATAAAAAATAGAAAAACCTTCACTTGTTTCAACAGGCTTACTCGTTGTTCCCTTTGAAAGAGCCGCAACGGTTTTTAGGTCATCTGCATTTTTGATGATCTTTTCAAGTTGATAATAGTATTCGTCTGTAAGTTTACCGTTTTCGTTGCTGTATGTTTTCTTAGAATATTCACCGACTGCATCCGCAAATTTTATTTCATTGTTTGCAAGTCGTTTTGAAACAGATTCTGCTTTTGCTTTGTCCTCGCAGGTAATGACCGACATGTTGTATTTTATGAATTTCTGAGCATTTGCCTTACCGTATGCCGCTTTTTCACTATCGGGATAATCTTTCATATCAAAAGAAACCATATTAAAGGCACGTTTATTTTTACCCACGTTCTGAAGGAATGCTGTTTCTGCTGATGATGATTTAAGACCGTAAAGCGCTTCTTTCCCGACCGTATCCTGTGAACCGAAGCAGTCGTCGGAATAGCGGCTTGTCGTGAGCGTATTACGGAAATCTTTCTGCATCGATTCAATCGACGAAGCGGGTGTTTCCTTATACAGTTTCGGAGAATACTTTCCGTTTGAGTCGGAAAAATAGGGGAGCATAGCCCTGTTTATTGCGCTTTGCGGAACTACATAACCGCTTTTTCTGACAGCGCTGGAAAATGCCATTTTCTGAACAGTAGCATTGAATGCGTAGTTAAAAATATAGTAGTAAGACTGAGTGTTGACTTCCTGTCCCTGGTTTTTCAGCATATCAGCATAACGGGAAACATAGTCTGCAAAATCACTGCCCTGTTCATATCTGATTTCTTTTCCGTCATATTTTCCGAACGCCGGCAGTTTATTTTTATTTGCGCGACCGAGCATTGCCGGAACAAGAACAAAAACAATTGCTGAAATTAAAAGAATAATGAGCGAACCAATTGTATAGAAGCTTTTTTTCATAATACGAACCCTTTTGTGAACAAAATGTATTCTAGTTTATAGAAAAGTATATAATTTTATCATTATACCGGTTGATTGTCAATTTAGACATCCGCAGGTGTCTGTGCGGAAGCAGCTGTGCACTCTTATGATTTACGGTACTGGGTTGGAAGCATGCCGGTATAATTTTTGAACAGCATGGAAAAATACCGTGGATTAGAATACCCTGTCATAATTGATATATCCTTTACAGAAGTGTTAGGATTCCTTTTCAGAAGTTTTTTTGCATATTCCATTCTCAGGTTCGTTATATAATCAAGCAGTTTTACACCCGTTTTCCGGTGAAAAAGTGCAGACAGGTAGTTTGGTGTAATGGTGTACTGGTCGGCAATCTGATTTATACCAAGATTATTCATATAATTTTTATCAATGAATGTTTTTACCTGCTCAATCAGACCGCATGATCCTGATTCCTGACAGAAGGTCAGAGATTGAAGAATATGCAGACAGTCACTCCATGAGTTCAAATTCATGGAGTGAGTTTCGTCGAATGCATATTGAAAATACGTCAGAATTCCGGAGAGCGGAACGGATTTTGGAAGTTCCCTGTATTTGTCGGAAAATATTTTTATTTCGTTTTTATATTCGGATTCGCTGTTTGCGTCCCACTGTTCATGGATATTCCATATCTGCTGCAGAAATTCGTCATTAACAGAAGAAAGAACGTCGGCAGGTTCCAGTGCTCCGTTTCTGAGTAATAGCATTCTGTACTGGATTTTTTCAAAATCAGCACTTTTTATAAAGGCCTCGCGCAGCGTAGAGGCAGTCTGGTAAACCGCTTTTACGGCGACAGAGCCGCTCCCTGTATTTTCTGCTGATTTTTTGGAAAGAGAGGTAATTCTTTCTGCTGCATTTTCTGCAGTTGTACGGATAAGAATGCTCATATGTCCCGATTCCGTAAAATATACCGAAAATACAGAATCGGAACCGAATGAAGCAGCCGCACAACTGTTCAGGTTTGACATAAACTCGTGCCGGAATCCGGGAAATGACTGACGGGCAGACGGTGCAAAAATGAACATAAAACTGCAGACTACATACAGCAGATTATGAGGCAGAACGTCATCCGGAATATCTACGGCGCCGCCGATATAAGGATAATAATGTGCGAACGTCAGTACTTTTGTCTGAAAGAGCGACTGTTCAAGTTTGTGCGAATCGTTTATCTGCTGCTGTACTTTGCCGAGTATTGCTTTTAGCTCTTCCGTATTAACGGGCTTTAATAAATAATCCAGAACTCCGAGCGGAACGCATTTCCGCGCGTATTCAAAATTACTGTAACCGGTCAGAACTATAAACCGTGTTGTCTGTGCATACTGCTTTGCCAGAGCGATTGCACTTATTCCGTCAAGTTCCGGCATCTGAATGTCCACAAAAGCTGCGTCAGGAGGATTTTCCATACACATGTTAACAAATTCCGTACCGGTACGGGCCTCATCGATTGACGTTGTATCGTCAAGAATATCGCACAGCATACTTTTCAATGCAAACCGTATATTTTTGTCGTCATCGGCGATCAGTATTGTCATGTGCCGTTCCTTCCTCCGGTATCAGAATTGAAACTCTCATACCTTTGTCTATTGCGCAGTGAAATTCAACAGAGCTGCTGTCTCTGAAAAGACTTACTCTGTTCCTTATATTGGCCAGTGCGACGTGCTCTTTTCCGGAAAATAAATCTTCCTGCAGCAGCGGGCTGCAGCCAGCCCCGTCGTCGCTCACTGTAAGAACAAGTGTCTGTTTTCCGTTTTCTTTGCAAACTACAGCCGAAATTTCTATCCTGACAGGCCGTGCAACAGGTTCTACCCCGTGCTTGATTGAATTTTCGGCAAGTGGCTGAAGAATCAGTTTTGGTATTATACAGTTTTCAGCATCGGGTGAAACTGATATTGAAAAGGAAAGCCGTTCTTCATATTTAATCTGCTCCAGTGTAAGGTAATTCTGAACAAATTTAAATTCTTCTTTTACTGTCGTCGTATTACCGCCGCAGCATGTATATCTGAACAGCGTAGTAAGATTAAGAATGCTCTGTTCAAGTTTCTCAGTTTCTCCCATTCGGTTAAGCGCAATAAACTCGTTAAGCATATTGTAAAAGAAGTGCGGATTAATCTGTGCCTGAAGCGCGTTATATTCAGCCTTCTGCCGTGCTATAACTGCAAGGTATTCGTTCCGTATTTTACTGTCAAGCGTCTTACCAAGCTGGTTCAATGCATCAATGCAGCGGTTCAGTTCGGCGTTTTCCGATTTTCCTGCTCTGTACGAAAGATTACCCAGTTCATATTCAATAAGTGTCGTTTCTATCCTGTCAAAATCATGCAGCAGGTGAATGCTGTGACGCCGGTATTCCGCTAGTCCCAGGAATACCTCCGTAGCAACAATAGCTGCAACAAAAAGCAGCGTCAGAGCAATAATGGTAATGATGATATTATTTGATTCAAGATAATATAAATTCCAGTCAGTATCCGGAATCCTGACAGAATACGTACTGTATCCCTTGAAAGAGGCGTTCGACGCGAGCGATTCCCGGGCATATACATTTAAGCTGCTGCTTTCACAGACTGTCGTTCCTGCGGTGTCCCTTATAAGCAGAAAATCATCGGACGGAATGGGAATCTTTTTAAGTATGTCTGAAAAGCGCGAGCTTCGCACGTCTATTTTCATTATGCCGAGCTGATTGTTTGTTTCAAGACTTTTTATAGGTACTATTTCCGATATGATGGGAAAATTTCCTGAATAGTTAAGATATTCGGGCGGATTTTCATGAAAGATAAAAAAACTTTTATTTTCCATCTGTGTTTTTTTATACCATTCACAGTCTCTGTAGTCGTATTTTGTATTGACCACGAGGCCTCCTGAGATTCTGCTCGTAATATAACAGGGCCTGCCCGTGTTTGCCGGAAAGAAAGCAGCCGCTTCAAATTCTTCCTGCCTGTTAAGCAGCAGCCGGTACATGGCAATTTCGTAATTCATTTTAAACTGCTGTATCCGAAGAGCATCGTACTGGAGTTCGGGATTATCAAAATAAGTAATTGCACTTATCGTATCGGGAAGTGTGTAACACGAATCTGCAACCGTATGCATGGAATCAAATATCCCTTTTATTTCTGATGAAACTTCGGAAAGCAGATATGATGCGGATTTTTTCCGTTCACGTGACAGTGTCCGGATATAGTACATGGAAAAAAAAGCAGCAAACACAAGAGACGGGAACAGGATACTTAAGAAAAAGATACGATATAAGCCGCTTCTGAAAGTTGTAAATCTTTGTTTTTCCTGCATGACTGGTATAGTATACAGCAACATGTACATTACCGCAAATTGTAGAAAATACTACCTGAATTGTAGAATTTTCCCACTTTGCAGTTTGAAATTCCGAACGTACTATAAAATAAATCACGATTAATTTCTTTCAGGAGGAAAATGTATGAAAAGAATTTTCGCATTGTTTTCGGTTTTTGTTTTTCTGGCAGTCGTAACAGGAGTTACCGGCTGCAGCGGAAAACGGGTTCAGAAAGAACAAGGTCCTGTCACCCTCAGTTTTTATTCTAATATGACGGATGTTCAGGCTGATCTGCAGCAGAAACTGAGCAGCGAATGGAGTACTGCGACCGGCAATAAGATAGAATACTCTGCTCCCGGTTCAAGTTATGAGGAACTGCTGAAGACTAAAATGGCGGCAAATGAACTTCCTGACCTCTTTACAACACACGGATGGTCAGTCATGCGGTACAGCGAATATCTGATGCCTGTGAACGATCTCCCGTGGGCCGAAAATATTAATCCGCAGATTAAACCGGTAATTACAGACAAAAACGGCAAGATGTACGTTCTTCCGATGGACGTTGACATAGCAGGTATTGTTTACAATGTTGACGTTTTGAAAAAAGCCGGCGTAAATGTCGACGATATAAAAACATGGAATGATTTTGACAAAGCATGCGCAAAAATAAAAGCCTCCGGTGTTGTTCCTGTTCATATGGGCGGGAAGGACAACTGGACAATCGGTCAGTTTTTTGACTGGGCTGCTCCATCATATTTTGTTACGAATCCTGCTGACAACGAACGGGATAACTTGAAGAACGGTAAATTCAATACACAGCGGTGGGAAGAACTTTCCCAGCTGCTGGCGGATTTTGTGGCAAAGGGGTACTTTAATCAGGATGTTTTAACGGCTGACTACCTGTCTGATCAGCAGGCAATTGCCGCAGGAAAGGCTGCATTCGGTTTTTACGGAAATTATTTTTATAATTCCGCGATGCAGTATAACAAAGATGCCAGTCTTGGTATGATGCCCATTCCCTCCCGTTCTGCAGACGATGAACCGTCTCTGATTTCAGGAGAACGCACAGCGGTCGGCGTATGGAAAGATTCTCCGCATCTTAAGGAAGCTGTTGATTTTCTGAATTTCCTTGCAAAACCGGAAAACGTAAAACAGGTTGCATCCCTTTCGGGAACGCCTGCGGGGCTTGTCGGGGTAACTGCTGAAATGGGAAACCTTAAGCAGTATTACGATAAATATACCGCCGTAAAAACGTATCCGTATTTTGACCGTGAATATCTGCCGTCCGGTATGTGGGATGTTATGTGTTCCACCGGTGCTGACATTCTTGCCGGCAAACCGAGTGCTGTAAAAAATGCAGCTAAAGTTATGGAACAGAATTTCAACGATAAATATACAAAATAAAAAAAGCACAGAATGATAAAGAGCCGGCTGATACGTACCTTTCAGCCGGCTGCTATCCGGTGAGGATTTTTTCCAGAAGGCGGTTATGAGAAAGCAGTTGTCATATAAACAGCAGGAGAACATGGTAATGTATGTTTTTACCATCCCTGCAGTTGTACTTTTTGTTATGTTCGTTATTATTCCCTTTGTACGCGGCATTTTTTTGTCTGCCACCAACTGGAATGGATATTCACAGCATTACAAAATAACGGGAATTAAAAACTACAGTCGGCTTTTTACAGATCCGAATGTCCGTCGTGCATTGCTGAACACGCTTATTTACGGCTGCGGATCGACATTACTGCAGAATGTCGCAGGGCTGGTGTTTGCCTTATATTTGAATAAAAAATTTATAGGCCGGACATTAGGAAGAACTATTATATATTTACCAGTCATGATCGCCCCTCTGATTATGGGGTATGTCATGTATTTCTTTTTTACACTGGGCGGAGCAATGAACGATATCCGTTCTCTTTTTAATCAGGTTCCCCTTGACTGGCTTGCAGACGGAAAAAGGGGAGTTATAATAATGACACTTATTAATTCCTGGCAGTTTGCAGGAATTTCAATGGTTATCTATCTGGCAGGATTGCAGGGAATTCCTTCCATGTATTATGAAGCAGCCGAAATAGACGGCGTATACGGCTGGAAACTTTTTACCAATGTTACGTTTCCGCTGCTCGCACCGGCCCTTACTTCGTCGGTTGTTATTAATCTCATCGGAGGATTGAAACTTTTTGATATTATTATGGCCCTGACAAGCGGCGGACCGGGATATGATTCACATTCACTGTCCACACTCGTGAACAGGACGTATTTCGGAAGTGAAAACGGCGGGTATGCTTCGGCAATAGGACTGTTTGCATTTGTACTTATAGGCATAATAAGTTATTTTGCGACTACAGCACTGAACAGATATCAGGAGGCGATGTCATGAGTATGGTACGAAGAGAACGTGTATGGTGGAGGTATCCTGTTCTTGCGCTGGTAGCTGTCGTATATCTTGCTCCTATATATGTACTTGCAGGAATCTCCTTTAAACCGATTTCGGATCTTTCCTCTTACTGGCATTTTCCGGGTGAACCTACATGGCAGAATTTTATTTCGGCAATCGTTACCGGTCATATTTTTACCGCACTGAAGAATACGGTCATAATTACAGTCTGTTCCGTTATTCTGATAGTGTCGATAGGTGCAATAACTGCATACCCGCTGGCGAGAATGAAAACGAGATTTACGAAGGGAATGACGGCGTTTGCGCTCATAATTATGATGGTTCCCCCGCTCAGTATACTTGTTCCGCTGTATGCAACACTTGTCGGATATGGAGGAATAAACAGATACTGGGGCATTATCGTGACACTCCTTACGTTTGAATTACCATTGTCTATATTCCTGTACGCCAATTTCATACGTGCAATTCCTCAGGCACTTGACGAGGCTGCGCACATAGACGGAGCAGGACCGGTACGGACTTTTGTCCAGATAATATTTCCTCAATTGCATTCTGTTACGGCATCAGTTATAATCCTTTCCGGAATACACTGCTGGAACGATTATCAGTTTTCGCTGTATATACTGCAGAAAACGATAATGAAACCCATTACCGTTGCAATATCCGGCTTTTTTTCGCAGGAAACTTCGAATTTAAATGCGGCGGCAGCGGCAGCTTTACTTGTGATCCTGCCGGTCATTATACTGTTCCTCATATTACAGCGTTATTTTATAAAGGGAATGGTAGACAGTGCCATTAAATAAAACTATATCCGGAGGAAATATATGAGTATTGTTTTTGATGCAGACAGGCAGACTTTTCTGCTTAACACACCCGGTTCGACCTATGTAATCCGTATTTACCGCGGGCTGTACCTTCTGCACGGCGGCTGGTTCGGAAAAATAACGGATTGGTCCGGTCTGTGTGTGCCGCCTGTCCTTGATCATCCGTTTGCGCCGAATCCTGCGGAGGTATACGGACAGACTGCTTTTTCGCATGATTCACAGCCGTCGGAATTTCCTTCTGCCGGCAGAGGCGATTTTCGTATGGCTGCACTGGAAGCGGATCTTGCAGACGGTTCAAATGTACTTGACCTGGTGTATACCTCATACAGAATTATAAAAGGAAAGCCGCTGCTTCCGGGACTACCTGCAACGTATGTTACTGATGAATATGATGCAGATACGCTTGAAATTACTATGGAAGACAAAGAAGCAGGTCTTGTCGTTACACTGTATTATACCGTGTGGAATACCTGCGACGTTATCTGCCGGCATACTGTTGTAAAAAACAGCGGCAGCCCTGTAGTTCTCCACCGGATTATGAGTACAAGCATTGATTTTGCCGGGACCCGTTACCGGATGCTTCAGCTTTCAGGAGCACATGCACGTGAACGGCATGTTGTTCTGCGCCGCATCGAACCGGGACTTCAGGGAATTGACAGCAGACGTGCAATGAGCAGCCATCAGCAGAATCCGTTCATCGCGCTTCTTGCCGGTAATGCGGGAGAAGAAACCGGCGATGTGTTCGGATTCAGTTTTGTCTACAGCGGCAGTTTTACCGCACAGGTTGAAGCGGATCAGTTCAACATGACGCGTGTACAGGTCGGACTTAACCCTGACTGTTTTGCATGGACGCTGGAAGCCGGGGAATCGTTCTGTTCGCCGGAGGTCGTCATGGTGCGTTCCGGGCACGGACTCGGGGGAATGAGCCGTACGTATCACGATTTGTACAGAAATAATCTGTGCCGCGGTACATGGAAAACAAAAGAACGTCCGATCGTCATTAATAACTGGGAAGCAACGTTTTTTAACTTTACACCGGACAAACTGTTCAGTCTTGCAGATGCAGGTGTAAAGTCGGGGATGGAACTGTTCGTACTCGACGACGGATGGTTCGGAAAGCGGGACAACGACCGCTGTTCGCTCGGCGACTGGAACGTAAATACGAGAAAACTGCCCGGAGGACTTGC
>JALNVF010000010.1 GCA_023231445.1 Treponema sp.
AAGCAGGAATTATGGATGAATCTTCAGCAAGAAGAATCAGGAAGCAGATGCTTCCGTACGGTTGATTATTGAGGAGTAGAAAATGTCAAGAGCAATAGACGGAACAAAACGCAATAACCGCCGTGCAAAAATTTTAAAACTTGCAAAAGGCTTCCGCGGTGACCGAAAATCAAATTACAGACCGGCAAAAGATGCTGTTGTCAAAGCGCTCGACCATGCTTATGTCGACCGCCACGACAAGAAACATACATTCCGCTCGCTTTGGATCGCACGTATTAACGCAGCTGTCCGTGATGAGGGGTTGTCGTATTCACGGTTTATTGACGGATGTCTGAAGGCCGGAATTACACTGAACCGCAAGGCTTTGTCAAACATGGCTATTGAGGATCCGACAGCATTTAAAGCAGTCATCGCCGCAGCAAAAACTGCATTGAAGGCATAATATGATATCACTCGATCAAATTCTTCTTCTTGAACAGAAAGTTGAAAGTGCTGTAAAAAAAATTACACAGTTACAGATGGAAAACGATGCTCTGCGCAGTAAATGTTCAGAGCTCACAAATGCGCTTTCCAGCAAAACGGAGCTGCTTTCTTCTTTTGAACAGGATCAAAGTAAGATCGAGGATGGTATATTAAAAGCTCTCGATCGGCTTAATTCTATTGAAAATTCAGTACTAAAAGCCGATGCAGAGAGCACTTCAAAGATTGTTATAAACGAGCAACCAAAACCTGCCGCGGAAGTTCCGCATGTACAGAATTCAGCATCTCAGGTGCAGAATATTTCCAGTACACCATCCGACGGATCAGAAGACAAGAAATCTGAAAACGGCGGACAATTTGATATTTTCTAATGGGTACACTTCAAATTGATGTATTAGGATCCTCTTTTAAAATTAAAGCAAATGAAGAAACCGACTATCTTGAAAAATTAATGGGTTATTATAAGAAAATCATTACTGATGTGGAAAAAGCCGGTGGTTTAAAAAATCCTATGGAAATTGCAATCATGAGCGGAATAACGCTCTGTGATGAACTTTATAAAGAAAAATCAAAAAATGTCCAGCTGCAGAGTGGTATAGTACCGACAGATGGTGAAAAAGAAGCTGAACGGCTTACACTTGCTATGATAGATAAAATAGACAAGGTTCTTAATTGAAACAGGTGCATATCTGGGTTGATGCTGATTCATGCCCGCGCATGGTACGAAGCTATATTCTCAGATACGCCTTAAAACTTACCCTCCCCGTTACATTCGTAGCAAATCATCAAATTCCTGTAACCGAAAATTCTACATATGAAATGATAATCTGTGAAAAAACACCTGATGCAGCCGATAATTATATAGTGCTGCACGCAGAAACACATGATATGGTTATAACAAGGGATATTCCGCTTGCAGCACGTTGTGTTGAAAAAAATATCTGCATACTTAATGACCGTGGAACCATATACACAAAGGAAAACATTCATCAACGACTTTCTGAACGAAATTTTTCTCTGCAGCTTGCACAGATAGGACTTGGCAGCAACGGAGCAATCTCGTACGGTAAAAAGGAATTTGCAGCATTTGCTGACTGTTTTGACAAAGCAATTCATCAGCTTATTAAGAATACAGGACTGAGTAAATAAAAAAATTATTCTATTTACTGTTCCGCTTATTCAGCATCAGGATACTGCAAATAAATAGTGCATATACGATCGTGTATCTGAAGGAAGTCAGCAACTATCTCCGGATCAAAATGACTTCCTGCATCATTCTGTATTTCACGGAAGGCCTGCTCTACATCCCAGGCATCTTTATAACAGCGTTTATGACTCAGCGCATCAAAAACATCCGCAACAGCAACAATACGTGCCGCAAGAGGAATATTCGTTCCCTGCAAAGGTTCTGATTCAGGAACAGGCTGTCCGATTATAAAAGTCAAATGGTCGAATTTTCCGGGATAGCCTGTTTTACCGCCATCCCATCTGTCATGATGGTGTAGTGCAACATCCCGGCACATCTCATCAAGAAACGAATCACAGGGTTCAAAAAGATTTGCACCAATACAGGTATGTCCTTCCATTATAGCCCGTTCTTCAGGAGTAAATCTCGGCGACACCTTCTTAAGAATCGTATCTGAAATACCAACCTTTCCGACATCATGGAATTTTGCCGCAATAGTCAGAGAATCACGAAATTTATGTGCTTCAGCATCGGGTATATTATTTTTAAAGGACCATCTATCATAAATTTCTTTTGAAAATTCTGATACCCTTGTAACATGAGGATATGTCTCTTTTGGATCACGGAATTCAGCCATTTTCAGCATGCGGCGGACCATACTGAGTGTCAGATAGGTATGTTCAAGAGCCTGTGCCGTACTTGAAGCAAAATGAGTAATATACAATGTTGCATCATCATCAAATTCAATAACATCACCGTTTAAATTCTGAGCATTGATTATCTGAAGTACACCAAGAAGCCGCCCGTTTGACATTTTTAAAGGCAGCGTATAAATCGACTTTGTCCGGTAGTTTGTTGCTTTATCCGTTTGTTTATTAAATTTATACGGTAAATTTTCAGGTATTGTATAAGCATCCTTTATATTCACCGGTTCCATCGCATATGCAACATATCCTGCGACAGACGTTTCGTTTATCGGAAACGAAAACGACGGATACGGAAGTTTCTCACCGGGAGTAAGTTCTCGCAGTAATGTATCATTCTGTGAATATTTTATACGAAGATTATTACCTTCAACTACATATATAGAACCGGCATCCGCATGCACAATTTCGCGGGTTTCAGTAAGAATACGCTCCAACAGAACATCAACGTCCTGTATTTCACCAAGTTTTTTTTCGAGTTCAATAATTTTCTGAAGTTTCTGTTCCTTTGAAGTAGTACCATCCATAATAGATTTTCCCTCGATTTGTTTTTAACACCTTCTACTATTATAAAATATTTTTCTGTAAAAAACAATCATATAGACCATTCATATCTGTTTTCTGATAAGTGAAAAATATATCGGTCCGGCATGAGTCTGCGTATCCGGAAGAATAAGCCATCCGTAAGATGTTTTCTCTGCACCGGGCAAAGAAGTATTACAAAATAACCGGACCTTGTTTCTGTCATATGCAGGAAGAATCCCTTCCAGATCAGGAACTGCCGTATCAAATTTATTGATAAGACGGGCAATAATTTCGTCATTTTCGGAAGGACACAATGCACACGTTGAATATAAAAGAAAACCTCCGGGAACAAGCATTCTGTATGCAGACGAAACGAGTGCCCATTGTTCCATAGCCACCGTCTTTATCCGCGAAGGAGTCCATTGCGAAAGATACTTGGGATCAGAAAGTACATGACGCTCCGAAGAACAGGGTGCATCCAGCAGAATCGCATCAAAACAGTCAGAACGCGTTGTACACCACTTTGCACCGTCACTACATGTTACAGTAACACGCGTACGGATATTTTCCGGCAGACAGGAATCACACACACGTAAAAGCCGGTTCTTACGTTCCGGAGAACGTTCATTGGAAGAAAGATATGCAGATTCGGACATTAAACTCGCAAGAACAAGAGTTTTCCCCCCGGGAGCAGCACAAAGATCAAGCACTCGCTCTGCGCCGGTAAGAGGTAGCGATACTGCCGCCCGGACACTTGCAGCATCCATGAAATAAGATTCCATCCCACCTGCATTCCACGCAGTATAGGCAGGTTCTTCAAGAAGCGCGGCTTTCAGTCCGGACCACCGTTCACCGTATAACGCAGAATAGTATTTTTCGAAGCCATCACCTCCCGAAAGCTTTTCCGTACGTTCACTTCTGTGCATATGGCGTATTCCTCTCTGCAAATAATTTTCTGTATAACGTTATGTTTTCATCTTTCGCAGCCGTAAACAAGCCCAGTCGTTCCGATTTCTTCTGAACAGATCCCTTTTCGTACAGTTCAGGGGAAACAGCAACATGCCATGATGCATTGTCTTTTTTCAGACAGAGCAGTCCATATTGTATTTTAAATTCAACAATACGTTCAGCCGCACTCCGTATTTTTTCAGCAAAAACAGAATCATGTTCTGCACGTGCAGTCAATACCGCTGCAGGACCTGCAAAACTCTTTTCCGAAATCATTATTACGTCAACACCCGCTTCCACCGCAAGAACAGCGGCCTTTTCCGGAGGATATCCGTTCCCTGCAAGTGCGCTCATAAAAATGTCGTCAGAAAGAACAATTCCCCGAAAGCCTGCCTCTCCACGAAGTTTATCAGTTACCCAGCTGCGCGAAAGACATGCAGGTACATCAGGATCAAGTACGGACGTACGTACATGAGACATAAGAACTCCTGCAGGTAAGTGAGAAACAAGGCGTGAAAAGGGAACTATAATATCTGATTCCATCTGAGCCTGCGTCAATGACATTTCAGGCAGACCCGTATGAGGATCTGTATTCGTATTTCCGGGAAAGTGCTTCAGAACTGCAGCCACACCATTATTCTGGTATGCGTTTACCGCAGCCGTTCCATACGCAATGACCGCAGAAGCATCGCCATAGCTGCGGCCGGAAAGAAACTCACGATTAGAATCGTCACAAATTTCCGCCACGGGTGCAAGGTTCATTGTAAAACCGAGCGCATGCAGTTGAACCGCCTGTAGAGAATAAAATTTATATGCATCTGCAGTAGAAAGTGTACTGGAAATTTTTTTACACGACGGCAGCGGACCGGTTATGCCGCGCAGACGATTCACGGTACCTCCTTCCTGATCCAGCGCAAGATACGGAGGAATAATATTACGGGATACACAATAAGATTTGATTGAATCGGTAAAGCTGATTATCTTTTCAGGTTCTGCGGCTATATTGTATGAAAAAAAAAGATATCCGCCCGGAACAAGCGCTTTCAGGCCAGCAGAAGATTCAGCCCGTTCAGCAGGCCGATAGGTCTCATTTCCTGCCAGGTTTTCCAGAAAAAGCTGACATACCTGCTCCTCCAGCGTCAAAGACGCAACATATTCTTTCACAGCACGACGGCGAGCCCGGAGATCAGATAAAACAACTGAATTAAGTACAGAAGCCTGCACATGAAGTCTCTTTTCGCGCGTATTCTGACTTTTTTCTGATATATTTACCTTGCATGAAACAAGTACAATCCAAAAATTAAGAAACATAATTTTAGCGGCAGTTTTTTTTATAGAACACATACTTATTACAGTATACTTATCTTCACCTCTATTCACAAGTCGCTTGTTGTTTTATAATTTCACTATGAAAAAGATCGCAATTGTCACCGGTGCAAGTTCCGGAATGGGAAAGGAGTTTTCTATACAGATTTCAGCCGATACGGATGCGGATGAAATCTGGCTCATAGCACGCAGAGTGGACAAGCTTAACGAACTTTGCAGAGAACTTGTTGATTTGAGGAATGAGGGCATAAAAGCAGATGTAAAACGACCTCTTCCTCTCGCAGTCGGGCTTGATATAGCAGGACGGAACGGTGCTGAAAATTTTGCTTTACTTCTTGAGAACGAAAAAAAAGCAGATGAGAAATCGGGAGGATTTTCAATTACGATGCTGGTTAATAATGCAGGTTTCGGAACCTATGGCCCGTTTGAAGAAACTTCCATTACCCGGGAACTTGATATGATCGAGCTTAACTGTACATCACTTACAGGTATCTGTGGTTATGCTCTCCCGTATATGAATAAAGAATCTACCATAATTAATACAGCAAGTCTTGCATCTTTTCTTCCTCTTGGGAATTTTGCGGTTTATGGCGCAACAAAAGCATTCGTACTCAGTTTTACGATGGCACTTGCGGCCGAAATAAAACACCGGGGAATAAAAGTATGTGCTTTATGCCCTGGTCCAGTAAGTACGGAATTTGCAGATATCGCTTCCAATGGCGCACGAAAAGAAGTAAAACACGGGCTTTCTGCAGAAAGTGTAGTAGCGCACTGTCTTAGACGTGCAGGTAAAGGTAAACATACAGCCATTATGGCATTCAAATGGAAATTCAAGGCAGCAGCCAGCAGATTTGTCGGAAGATACACAGGAGCATGGTTCACCTATAAATACTGCAAGCGGCCGCATAACGCATAAGTATGAAATTTCTTCAAACCGGCGACTGGCACCTGGGAAAAATCTTTCACGAAACGTCTCTGATACCTGATCAGGAAGCGTTTCTTTCTCAGATTACCGCAGAACTTTCTAATGCACAGAACGACAAAAAGCCATATGACGCACTCATAGTCCCGGGAGATATTTACGACAGAAGTGTACCACCTTCTGAAGCAGTTACCCTGCTCAGTACATTTCTTACTAATACACACAGAACCTTTTCACGCCTGCATATTTTTATACTTTCAGGAAATCATGACAGTGCAGACAGGCTCTCATTTGCCTCTCAAATACTTGCAGACGACAATATTCATATATGCACTGATACATCGCATCTTACTGATCCGGTTATCGTGGGAAAAGGAAACGGAGCCGCTGCCGTCTATCAGATTCCCTTCCTTCATCCCGGTGAAATCCGCAGAGGGAACGAAGCAGATGCTGCTGTTTTATCAGAAGAAGGCAGTCAACCAGATCTATTTTCAGGACACGAATCGTTTCAGAATGTGCCTGTTCTACGTACACAGCAGGAACTGATTACCGAAGCAGCAGTACGGATACAAAAATATCACCATAAAACATATGCTGATTTACCGGCTGTTGTCTGTGCACATCTTTTTACAACCACAGGACGTGTATCGAACTCAGAACGCAGCTGCGTCGGTACAGCAGAACAGGTAGATGCTGATATATTTTCACGGTTCTCTTACACAGCGCTTGGCCATCTTCACGGAGTACAAAAAGTCGGAAAAAAATCGAATGTATGGTATAGTGGAGCACCGCTCGCTTATTCTTTCGACGATTCTCCCGAAACATTCATGCTTTCCGTCTGTATTGAAAAAGACAAGGAACAAGAAACTGTACTCGTTAATAAACTACCGTTCATTCCCCTTCATAAAGTTATCCGTCTGGAAGGTCCTTTCGAAAAATTTTACGGAAAAGAATCAGACAGACAGATAATTTCAACTAACTCAGAAAACTATGTGGAAATTATTTGTACTGACAATTCTGTTCCCGAAAATCCGATGGTACTCCTACGTCAGAATTTTCACAACATCCTTTCTTTCAGAAAGCAGGATTCATTACCAGGCGGATCAAATACTACAATGGAAAACAGACGCAAAGTGATAGAATCAGACAGTGTTGATAAACCGGAAAAACTTTTCGATTTATTTATTCACGATGTATACGGGAATAAAGTTCCTTCCGGAAAAGATTTTACGGATGAACGGAAACTGTTTTTAAAACTTGCGGAAAACTATTCATGGACAGAGGAGCAGACATGAAACCGCTCTTTATAAAAATGCATAACATAGGACCTTTCAAAGATGAGTCACTTGACTTCACGAAACTTGAAAATATGTTCCTTATTTTCGGAAATACAGGCGCAGGAAAAACTTCCATCTTTGATGCTATGACATATGCTTTGTACGGGGTACTTAATGGTTCCAGGAAAGGGAACGTCCGTGCGTTTCGTTCAGATTTTGTTTCCGGGGAAGAACTAGCGTCCGTAGAATTCATATTTGAAATCGCATACATAAAATACAGGGTCTATCGTACTCTGCCCCAGTCCTACACTACCAGAAACGGAACTGCCGCGGAAAAAGCAGTCGTTCTCGGTCTTGAATCAAGTTCAGACGGAAAAACATTTACAGCTTTCTCCGGCACAATTTCTGAAACAAACGGACAAATTGAAAAAATAATAGGTCTGAACGCGGCTGAATTTTCCCGGATCGTTCTTCTTCCCCAGGGGGCTTTTGCCGATTTTCTGCACGAAAACTCGAAGGACAGACGGGATACTCTTGAAAAATTATTTCCGGTTAATTCCTATACAGCCGTTACCGATGAAGTAAAAGCACTGTCGGAAGAAAATATACGGCAGCTTGACGCGGTTGCAGCGCAGATAGCAGGCTGCGTAAAAAAATATAACACAGATACAGCAGACGAAGAATTAAAAAGACTTCATAAAGAACAACAGGAATTGGAAAACAATCAGAAAGAGATAATGCAGCAACTTTCAGATCTGTCAGCATCAAGAGAAAAACTTACTGCAAGGTATAAAGCTGCACTACAGAATGACAACAACAAGAAAGATCTTGAAAAACTGCAGACGAAATCCGGTGAAATTAATAAAATAAGAGAAAAGCTTTCACTTGCTGCAGAGGCAGCAAAACTTTCCGAATACATACATATTGCAAGACAAAATGAAAATAACAGACTGTTCTGTTCCCGAGAATTAGAATCAGCCGGACAATCAGTCGCACTGGCTGAACAAGAGCTGTCACTTCTCACTGCACAAAAAAACTTACGGGAGGCACAAAAGAAATCGGCAGAAGAGGCGGATGCCGAGCTGCCTCATCAAAGAAGCCGTCTTGCATGGGTCAGACAGCTGGCAGAGCTGCGTAAAAAAGCCGAAGAATCGGAAAATACTGAATTACAGGCGGAAAAAGAACTGGAAAACGTGTCGGCTTCTGCCGAAAAGACATTTACAGCGTTTATGACAGTTGCAGAAAGTGTGTTAACAGACACCTGTAAAAATATGATGGTGGCACAAATTCTCTCTCTTCTGTTATCCGCAGAACAGACCGCGCATATTACATGGACAGATGCACAGATTGTACAAAAAAATGCAGAACAACGGGCAGCACTTATTTCTGAAATTCATCAGGCGGAAACCAACAGCGCAGCTGCGGCAGACGCACATGAAAAGGCGCAGCAATATGCAGAAAATACAAAAAAATGTATTGAAGATATTGAAAATAAAATCGAACTTCAAAAAAGAAACAATGCTGCATGTTATCTGGCAGCTTCACTATCAGACGGAAGGCCATGTCCCGTTTGTGGTTCAATATCCCACCCCTCTCCGGTAAAGCCTGGTCCTGAGATACTCAGCCTTCAGGACCAGCTTGATACAACACGGCACAACCTTGAACTTGCACAAAATGACGTCGATGATAAACTTCAACAAAAAGCACGAGCGCAGAAATATCTTGAAGAAAAAAGGGAGCAATTAACAGTAATACCGGAAACACCCACAGTCGATGAAGCGCAATACTCCCGCAGAGAGGCAGAAAAAATATACAAATTCGTATCAGAAGCATCAAAAAAAGCTGCACAACTTGCAAATACATATCAGCTGCAGCAACAGCAGATACAAACACTTACACGACAATTTTCAACAATAAAGTCGGATGCAGCAGCCGCACGGACTGCATTAACACAGCTTGCAGACACAATACGCGAAGTACAGGGAGAACAAATCCCTGAAGAACAGCAACTTTCAGCAGCAATAGCAGCACTGGAAAAAACCTCACAAGACGGTAAAACTGCATACACAGAATGGAATAATTCATTCATGGACTCAGGCAGGAAGAAATATTCTGCACAAGCGCGGTTTGAAGAACTATCCAGACAATTTACAGAGGTCACAAAAAGTACAAACGAATCAAGCGCCATACTTAGTACCCGTCTTGAACATACGCCGTTCAAAACTCCCGAAGAAGCCGAAACAGCACTTCTGTCAGAAGAAGAACAAAAGAATCTTCGGCAGTCTGTTATGACTTATGATGATGAAGTAAAAAAAATTACGGCACTGATGGAAAACACCGAGCTGACACCTCCCTGTGATGAGATAAGAAAACAAATTGCAGAATCGGAAAGTGAAATTCAAAAAATACAGAGTGAACAGGAGAAGACCGTCAGACTAATGCAGGATGTCAGTGTCAGATATAACACACTTCAATCGTATGTTACAGAAAAAAATGAACTTGAAGCAAAACGTATTGAACTTGAAAAAAAAGCAGCTCCCTATAAAATGCTGTATAACGACCTTTCCGGTAAAAATCCTAAAAACATTCCATTCAATTCATGGGCACTCGGTATGTACTTCGAACAGGTTGTGCAGTATGCAAACAAACGTTTCAGCAGTATCTCAAGCGGACGATTTACGTTCAAAGTCTTATCTGATAAAAGTCCCGGCGGCGGCTACAAAGGACTTGACCTGCTCGTAACGGACACTTTTACGGGAACAGACCGTGATACGTCGACACTTTCCGGAGGAGAGACATTCATGGCTTCGATAAGTCTTGCACTTGCACTTACCGATATTGTTCAGAACAGGAATGGAGGAGTCCGGCTTGATTCACTTTTCATTGATGAAGGATTTGGATCCCTCGATGAAGAAACAATGGACTGTGCAATCGCAGTCTTGAACGACCTGCAGGAAACAAAGATGGTCGGAATAATTTCACATATAGAAAACATGAAAACAGCTGTCCGTTCTCAGGTCGAAATCATAAAAACGGCAGAGGGCTCACATATTAAAATTTATTAGTTTTAGTTTTAAATACACCAAAAAATCCGTTGTCAGCACAAAAAAGGCGTCCTCGCTGAGAACGCCTTTTTTACTGATTAAAACGATTTAACGGCAGTGTACAGTTTTGTCCTGCACCGTATTATTTCATTCTAAGCATAAGTCGCAATAAATACACCGGCCGCAATAGCAGTACCGATAACACCTGCAACATTCGGACCCATGGCATTCATGAGCAGGAAGTTTGAAGGATCATACTCCATTCCGACTTTGTTCGAAACACGGGCCGCCATAGGAACGGCAGAAACTCCGGCGGAACCGATGAGAGGGTTAATTTTCTGGTCTTTCGGAAGAAAAAGATTCATAATCTTCGCCATTATAATTCCACCAGCTGTAGCGATTATAAACGCCAGCAGACCAAGTGCGATAATTCCCAATGAATTAGGATTAATAATCTTTTCAGGGGTCATCTGCGAACCGACACCAAGAGAAAGAAGAATCGATACAATATTCATCATTTCATTCTTCAATGTCTTTGAAAGCCGGTCCACACACCCTGCTTCCTGAATAAAATTGCCGAATGCAAGCATTCCGATAAGAGGCGCTGCCGGAGGAAGAAGCAGAATCGTAAGAATAAGAAGCATAATCGGGAACAGAATTTTTTCCATCTTTGAAACAGGGCGTACCTGAGGCATAGTAATAAGGCGCTCTTTCTTTGTCGTAAGGAGTTTCATGATAGGAGGCTGAATAAGAGGAACAAGTGCCATATATGAATATGCAGCAACAGCAACAACGGCCATCATCTCAGGAGCAAGCTTTCCGGAAACATAAATTGTCGTCGGACCGTCCGCACCGCCGATTATAGCAATGGCACATGCCTGCTTCATATTGTAATCAATTCCCGGAATAAGATTAAACAACGCAACTCCGAACATTGTCACGAAAACACCAAGCTGGGCAGCTCCACCGAGCAGAGCTGTTTTGGGATTGGCAATAAGCGGACCAAAGTCCGTCATTGCACCGATTCCCATAAAAATCAGCATAGGGAAGAACTCGTTCCCTACACCGGCTTTATAAATAATATGGAGCATGCCGCTAGGTGCATCACCCATACCGGCTCCAAGAATATTTACAAATATTGTGCCGAACCCGATCGGAATAAGTAAAAGCGGTTCAAAATCTTTTGCAGCTCCCAAATATACAATCAGGAATCCCACCACGATCATAATAAGGCTGTACCATGCCGGTGCCGTTGCACCGGAAAAAGGATCATATGCAGCTGTTGCAGCTTCTTCTTCTGAAGCCGCCTGCTCAGCAGCTTTTTCTCCGGCAGTTTCCGTATGAGACATTTTATAAATACCGGTATTATGCCAGATATTTGTAAGGAAAATCGGAACATCAATATTCTTTATTCCCTCGGATCCCCTGATCTTTGCAGTGCTTATTGTACGGAAAGATGCCTGTGCCTCATATTCACTCTGAGCAAAGATTGTACTCTTTCCCACAGAGAACACCAGCGCAATACCAAGCAGTACGAACAGCGTGATGAATATATTCTTTACGTTTGTTTTAGATGTATCCATAAACCTTACCTTATTTAATTTCAGCAAGAGGCTGACCTGACGTAATCTGAGTTCCCGGCTGGGCAAGAAAATGAACTTTTCCGGCCGTGCCTGCCTTGATTTCAAGTTCCATTTTCATGGATTCAATCATAATGATTGTCGTATCAGCCTTAACGGTATCACCTTCGTTTGCAACATAGCGGAGAAGAGTACCTGCTACCGGTGCATTAACCGGTTTTCCTCCGGTAGAAGCAGATGATGCAGCAGGAGCTGCTTTCGGGGCGGCAGACTGTTTCGGAGCTGCAGGAGTGACGACAGTACCTCCAAGACTTGCAAGAACCTGACCCGCAGTAATCTGGCTGCCGGGCTGTGCAACGAACGTTATTTTTCCGTCAGCAGGAGCCTTTACTTCAAGTTCCATCTTCATAGATTCAATCATGATGACCGTATCACCCTTCTTTACCTGAGCACCATCCTGTGCTGTATAACGAAGCAGTGTACCGGCAACAGGAGCTTTTATCTCTGTACCGCCTGAAACGACAGGAGCCTCATTTACGGGTACAGCGGAAGCACCGCCGAATGCAATGTTGTACGATATACCGTTTACAACGATATTATCGCTTCCGGCCGTTGTCGTAACAGCATACGGGGTACCATTGACCGTAACAGTATATGAACCTGCTTTCGGCGCACTTGAAACAGCCGGTGTTTTTACACCAAAAGCAGTTTTTGCATCAACAGGACCTTTTGAACGTTCTTTGAAGAATTTCTCTGCAACTTTCGGGAACATCGCATAGGTAAGTACGTCTTCATCACTGCCGTTTCCGCCGGCTTTATTCGCATCTTCCACACATTTATCCCATTCATTTGCAATAAGATCAGCCGGCCGGCAGGTAACAACAGCATCCATTTTATTCTGTTTAAGTGCTTCCTGTTGAATTTCCTGATTGCATGCCGCAGGCGTAGCACCGTATTTTCCGACCAGAAGATCACGGAACTCCTGAGTAAGACGTGCATAACGTCCGAACAGTACATTAAATACTGCCTGGGTACCAACAATCTGACTTGTAGGGGTAACGAGCGGAATAAATCCTGCGTCCTTCTGTACTATCGGAATTTCCTTAAGAACTTCGTCCATTTTATTTGAAGCGCCCTGCTCCTTGAGCTGCGATTCAAGATTTGAAAGCATTCCTCCCGGAACCTGAGAAACAAGAATACGTGTATCAGCCCCAAGGAATTTTGATTCTAGAGAAGCATAATGAGTACGGACTTCACGGAAATAAGCCGCGATTTCAAGCAAAGCTTTCGTATCGAGTCCTGTATCAAATTCTGTTCCTTTGAGCATTTCAACAACAGTCTCTGTCGGACTGTGTGATGTTCCCATAGACATAGAAGAAATAGCCGTATCAAGAACGTCAGCACCTGCTTCTGCAGCTTTAAGAAGTGTTGCAACACTCAGCCCCGTAGTTGCATGAGAGTGAATTTCGACAGGCATGTCAACTTTTGCTTTTATAGCTTTTACGAGATCATATGCCTCAAACGGTTTCAGCAGACCTGCCATATCCTTAATACAGATCGAATCAGCACCGAAGTCTGCATATGTTTTAGCGAGATCCGCATATACTTCTTTTGTATGATACGGTGTTGTAGCATACGAAATAGCCATCTGCACTTCTTTACCTGTTTTTTTTGCAGCTTTTGTCGCACGTTCAAGATTGCGGGGATCATTACAGGCATCGAAAATACGGAATATACCGATACCGTTTTTAGCTGCCGCTTCGACAAACTTATCGACAACATCATCTGCATAATGGCGGTACCCGAGCAGGTTCTGACCGCGGAGAAGCATCATTATTTTGGTATTGGGCATTGCAGCATGAAGTTTCCGCAGGCGTTCCCACGGATCTTCATTCAGAAACCGGATACATGAATCATAAGTTGCTCCACCCCATCCTTCTGCGGCATAATAACCGATTTTATCGATCAACGGACATGCAGGAAGCATATCTGCTGTTGTCATACGGGTTGCATGAAGCGATTGATGCGCATCGCGCAATACTAATTCTGTAAGTTGGACCTTTTTAGCCATAATAGTACTCCTGATTATCGTTTTTGGTGAACGGCAGCAGCGATCGCAGCGACCGCTGCATCATCCTGCGAAAGTGCAGCGGAAACCGCAGCTGCAGGAGCAGATTTTACTGTTGCATCTTTCTCTGAATCTACATCAAGATTGAACGCATGAACAGCTGCATGAAGCAGGTGCATACATACGTTCAAAATGATCAGGAAAGAGAACACAACACCCATACCAAGCAGCGTAAGAATACCACTCTGCTGAAGCATCTCAGATATTGTCATATTTCCTCCATGGGAATGTCCATTATGTCCGCGGAAAACTTTCCAGAAAGTTCTGCAGGACTATTGATTTAAAAAATGCCGATTACTCCCATTTTAGAATAATATCCTCTTTTATTCAATATACAAAATATAGAAAAGTAACTATTTTTATATTTTACTGATATTTGTTTAAAATACGTGAATGTATGCTAAAATAACAGACAAAAGATTCCCTTTTCAGGAGGATAGTTATATGGCGTACATACCTGCCTGTATTTTTGCCGTCGTAAGTGTAATACATCTTACAGGTTGTATTATGGAAAAGAAAAAACTTTGCTTTCGTACCAAGCCCATTCTTATGCCGCTGCTTGCCGTTACAGCCAGTGCAGTTCTTATTCCTCATCTTCCGGATGCAAAACATACACTCGTGTTTACTGTTGCCGCACTTGCCTGCGGTACAGCAGGTGACATTTTTCTGCTCTCTACCGATGAAAAACATTTCGCCGCCGGCGCTCTCTGTTTTTTAACCGGACATATCTGCTGGATAACACAATACAGTAAAGTGTACACCGTATGTTCTCCAGCAAAAATCGTCATTGGCATCATTTGTACCGCTGTATTACTTACGGCAGCCTATTTTATACTGGGAAAACCCAGAGGTATAATCGGGATTGGTACAATTGCTTATGGCGCTGTTCTCTGTATGCTTGTTTTTACAGGAACAGCGGCAGTGTATACATTCGGAACAATTGCCGCGGAATTATATCTTGCAGGGGCTCTGCTGTTCCTTGTTTCAGACAGTATGCTTGGTTTTGCTGTCATCAAGAAACCTTTTCCCCGCTCACAATTTTTTATTATGCTTACCTACATTGCCGCCCAGATTCTGCTGACTGCGGCTGTAATTTTTCTGCAGCTTCAGTCAGCAGCTTAACTACTACAGTTAAGGAAACAGATCATCCATGTTGTACAGTCTGCCTTTCTGCAGTTTTCCGGTCTTGAGATTCACCGAAAGTCGTTCAAGCGCGCGTACAGCACCGAAGGCAAATCCTTCTCTGCTTCGTGCACGATGAGTAAGTTCTATAGTATCAGCAGGACCATCAAAAAAAACCGTATGCGTTCCCGGGACCGAACCGCAGCGGGTACTGGAAACATGAAGCTGATCCTGCCTTGGTTTACCATGAAATGCATCAGTTACGATTTCAGTCTTTGCCGGATTGCAGGACATAATACGACGGGCAATTTCAATTGCAGTTCCGGACGGACTGTCTGCCTTCTGGGCGTGATGCATCTCCCAGACAGCAGTATCATACTCACTGTACGGCTGCATAAGTTTTACAGCTTCTTCCACGATTCTGTAAAACATATTCACCCCTATTGAAAAATTCGACGAGTGCATGATTGTTCCGCCGCACGATGCTGCAAACTCAGCAACTTCTTTTTCTTTATCAGCCCAGCCAGTTGTACCGACAACGATTGGAACACCAAGAGGAAGAAGTGCCATAATATTCCCCATAACAGCAGAAGGGTGGCTGAATTCAATAATACCTTCCGCTCCAGAGGATTTTACCGCACGAACAACAGCATCACCGTCTCCAGCAGCAACTTTTACATCAGCATCAGGGGATGCGACATCTGCAGTCACCACAACTTCATGACAGAGTTTTACTGCAGCATCTTTTATCATATGCCCCATTTTTCCGTAACCAACAATTGCGATTTTCATATTATTTTTTGTCCACTGATTCAGGAATGATTAAATTAAGAAAAATTCCAATAATCGTTGCAAGCGCAACACCCCCAAGACTAAAGACGAATTCTTTTCCTATTGAAAACTGGAGGATACCACCTCCAATTCCTATAACCATAATAACTGATGAAATAGTAAGATTGCGTTTATCCTGATAATCAACGCCTTCTTCAACAAGTGTGCGGAGACCGCTTGAAGCAATGAGCCCATACAGAAGCATTGAAATACCACCCAGTACAGGACCCGGAATTGTCTGGATGAAAGCACCGACTTTCTGACAAAACGACAAAAGAACCGCTATTACGGCAGCTCCGCCTATAACCCATACACTGTACACTTTCGTAATTGCCATAACACCGATATTTTCACCGTATGTTGTATTCGGCGGCCCACCCCAGATCGCAGCCCATGCAGTTGCAAGACCGTCACCTGTAAGGGTACGGTGCAGTCCGGGATCCTTAAGGAAATCATGTCCGACAACACGGGATGTTGTCAGTGTATCACCCAGATGTTCACAGATCGTCGCAAGAGAAACTATGATGAATGTAAGAATTGCCACCAGATTGAATTTCGGCGCCATCCAGAAATAATGTCCGGACGCATCAAGATGAAGAAAAGGAAGACCGAACCATTTTGCATTTCTTACGACATCAAAATTAATGATTTTATATGCTGGAAAGAAAAATCCCATAATAAGGGCAAAAAGATACCCTCCCACAAGACCGATTAGTATGGAAATGGTATTAAAAAAACCTTTAAGAAATATTGTTGCAATAATTGCAATACCAAGTGTTACCGCGGCGATACTCAGATAAACAAGAGAATAATTATCCGGAGCACCTGTCGCTCCAACGTATAAAGCTTCCTTTATAGCAGTGGGGGCAAGATTCATACCTATAACAACAATAACAGAACCTATGACAACAGGAGGAAGCGCTTTATCAATCCACTCTTTACCGCATATTTTGATAATAACGGCTACGACACAATAAAATAAACCGGCACATACCGCGCCGCCCATTGCATATGCAATACCATATTGTTGTCCTATTCCGATAAGGGCAGGAATGAAAGCAAATGAAGAACCCAGAAATGCAGGAACTTTTGCACCGGTAATCAGAATATAAATCAGCGTACCGCTTCCGGCTGTAAACAACGCGGTCGAGGGACTTAGACCGGTAAGAAGCGGTACCAGAATTGTCGCACCAAACATAGCAAACACATGCTGGAAACTGAGCGGAATCCACTGTACGAGAGGCGGCCTGTCATGAGGTCCCCAGATTCTTGATAAAGGTTCCATGAAAACTCCTTTTTTGTATATTTTTGTAAGTATATCATTTCAACTGATTTTTGAATAGAAAAATCAACACTTCCTGCTGAGCAGATAAAATATATTGACAGGTATTGTTAATTGTTGTATATTCATTTTTGTAATTATTACATTTTTATACTAATTACTCCGCATAGCGGATAAATCCATAGTACTTAAAGAGGTATACGTATGAAACAGTGGAGATGCAAAGTTTGTGGTTATGTATTTACCGGAGATAATCCTCCGTCAGAATGTCCCCAGTGCCACGCTTCTTCAGATAAATTCGAAGAAGTAAAGGAAAACAGCTCAGGCTTTGCAACAGAGCACGTTATCGGCATTGCCGGCGGACTTGATGAAGAAGTTGTAGAGGGACTCAAAAACAACTTTACGGGAGAATGTTCTGAAGTAGGAATGTATATCGCAATGGCCAGACAGGCTGACCGTGAAGGGTATCCGGAAATAGCAGAAGCTTACAAACGCTATGCATATGAAGAAGCAGATCATGCCTCGCGGTTTGCAGAAATGCTCGGCACAGTTCTTACAAACTCCACAAAGAAAAACCTTGAGATGCGGGTAATGGCAGAAACGGGTGCCTGCGAGGGCAAAAACAAACTGGCAAAACGTGCAAAAGAACTTGGTTATGATGCGATCCATGACAGTGTTCATGAAATGGCAAAAGATGAAGCTCGTCACGGTTCCGGATTTAAAGGACTTCTGGCCCGCTACTTTAAGTAGCAGCTGCTGCATCGGCCCGAAGTATCCCGCTCCGGACACGATGCACTATCTTTTTCTTCAATAAAAAATTATAGTGTATAGTAAAACTGAAGCTTTTTTGAATCAGCAGAAACAGGAAATTGCTATGTGCTATAAAATAAAAAGGGATTTATATGTCAGATAATTATCATACACGACTTAATGCAGCCGGAATTCGTCCTTCTGTACAACGTGTTGCCGTATATGCCTACCTCTGTGAACATCCTGTTCACCCTACTGTAGACACGGTCTATTCAGCACTTGCACCTGATTATCCAACCCTTTCAAAAACGACAATTTACAATACGCTTAAACTTTTTGAGGGAAAGAAACTTGTTCAATCTATAAAAATAGAAGACGATAAACTCCGGTATGATGCCGACACAACACCTCATCTGCATTTTAAATGTGAGAGATGCGGACGTGTGTTTGATATTTTTGCCGACAGGGATCTTTCGTCCTACATTCTCAAATGCAGCGATCTGCTTCCTGAAGGTTTTTTCATGAAAAAGATACAGACAAACATCTGGGGAATGTGCGCAGATTGCGTAAAGGAACAGGCTGATCGTACCTGAGAACAGTCAGATTGTACAAAAAAAGTCTTTTTTAGTTAATTCGTTTCTGCTTTCTCCCGATATTCAGAACAGAGAACTATCAGGGGAAATGAAATGATAAAAAATAAAATAGCTGTATCTGCTGCAATCGTACTCTGCATACTCAGTTTTGGATGCAAAACTACGCCACAGAAAGAAACCTCTGTCGTTGAACTCATACTCAACGGAAAGAAGGACGAGGCTAAAGGCCGTTTTCAGACAAAGTACGATATAAATGCAGTTGACGGGCACGGTAATACAGCTCTCCATGCTGCTGCTCAAATCAATGATGCGGACCTGGTCACATTCCTCATTATAAAAGGCGCCGATACTGATTTAAAAAATTACGACAGCGATACGGCCCTTCATGTCGCAATAAAACATGACAGTTTTGAAGCAGCAAAAGTACTTGCTGCCGTGGGAGGAGATCTTTTCGCACGCGACGGAGACGGTACAACAGCCCTTGATCTGGGACTTCAGAAAGACCCCTCGTATTATGACATCTTCATCACGACAAAAAGCGGAGAAATACGCGATACAGACGGAGAATCGATAGTTCACTATTTTGTAAAAACAAAAAATGAACAGGCAGTAAAATACTGTATAAAAAAACAGCTGCCTCTTTCTGTTGCTGACAATGCAGGTAAAACACCGTTGGATACGGCATTCGAAGATATAACCGATGAAGCATCTGTTGAAATTGCAGCAGACCTCATTATGGGGGGGGCGGATCATGTTGATTCTGATTTTTCTTATTTTCAGGACGCTGTCGCAAACAGAAATCTCGATTATCGTTTCGAGGACGGACAGACACCGCTTCATATAGCTGCCGATCAGGGACACAGCGGTATCATAAAATATCTTCTGGAAAATAACGCGTCCACACATGTTCAGAATATTGCCGGAGCCACCCCTCTCCATGAAGCGGTACGGTACGGTCATACAGACATAGCAAAGCTGCTCCTTGATTCCGGTGCTGATGTGAATGCAGAAGACAACCTTGGTAAAACACCGATTATGCTGATTATACCGGAAGCTGCCCGTAACGATATGTACAGCCTGCTTATTTCCTACCATGCAGATGTAACGCGTAAGGATACGTACGGAGATACAGTACTGCATGCTGCAACAATGACAGCACTTCCGACAGATATTCTTGAAATGCTTGTATCAGCAGGAGCAGATGTAAATGCACGCAATAAAGACGGTGTGACACCGCTTGCCATTGCAATACAGCAGCGAAATGCCGGACATGTAAAATTTTACGCCGAACACGGGGCAGATATCAATTCTGAGGATAAAAACGGAACAACCCCGCTTTCGCTTGCTCTGAAGGACAATGAACCGATGTTTGAAATGATTGTAAATAAATCAAACGTCATGTCACATGATTCCGCCGGAAATACGCCGCTTCATGCCGCTATTATTGCGGATGCGTCACTTGAAAAAATCCAGTACATTCTCAGTCTTATGGACAACGTCAATGCCCGCAACAGCGACGGTAATTCTGCACTGTATCTTGCGGTACTGAAAAACAGGCAGAAACTGGGCGAACTGCTCCTTGCAAAAAAAGCAGATATCTTTTCGACGAACAATAAAAATTACTCACCTCTTCATCTTGCACTCAAATCAGGCGGCAGCGTCCAGGACTGGCTTATAACATCCCAGACTATTACAGCAACTGACGGCAGTGGAAATACCGCGCTTCATTATGCAGCAGAATGGGAATTAAAGGACGCAGTCACTTCACTGCTGGAAAAAGGGGCAAATCCGTCTGCACGTAATGCAAACGGCGAAACTCCTCTGTTCAATGCAGTAAAAACAAATGATTCTGAACTTATCGACATAATGACAAAAAAAGGAAGCACTATTACAGACCGGGATCATCTGGGCAGTACGCCGCTTCACATTGCAGTCCGCTGGGATGCGGACAATTCGGCACGGGAACTTATCAGGCTTGGTATAGACGTAAATGCGCAGAATATATCCGGAAAATCCGCACTGGCAGAAGCGGTACTTGCAGGAAAACTTCCGATGGCAAAACTGCTTATCGATTCCGGAGCAGATACAAATACAAGCGACAGTACAGGCCGTACAATTCTTATGGATGCTATCCGCGGGCAGAATACTGACGTCATTACGATGCTCCTTAACAATAAGGCAAACCCGCAGATACAGGAAATAAACGGACGCAACGCGTATCATGAAGCAGCTCTTACAGGAAATACCCGCGTCATTGCACTGATCAGAAACGCAGGCGGGAATCCGCTTTCACGCGATAAAACCGGAAATACGCCATTTTCACTTTCACTTAACCAGAGTGAACAGGTTATTACGACAGTACTCGGAAAAGATGTAACGATAACAGACAGCGACGGCAATACTCCTGTTCACATCATCGTCCAGTCTAAGGGACCTGCCAGAATTCTTTCAATGCTAGTCGCACTCGGTTATCCGATAGACACCCGCAATGCCGACGGCAGCACCCCTCTCAGCTATGCTGTTGAAAACAATTATGAAAACTACGCACTTATCCTGCTGCAGAATGGAGCAAATCCTTTTTCGTCTATCGACAAAAAAGGACGCAATGCTGCTTCGATTGCTCTTGATAAGGATAACAGCCAGATTCTTGCTGACATTGTAAAATACGCAGGAACAAAATCAGATATACAGGGAAATACCATTCTTCATTATGCAGCACGCATGTCGGCACCCGACATTATTCAGGAACTGCTTTCATACGGACTCGATATGAATGTCAGAAATATTTCAGGAGAAACACCGTATATGACCGCACTCCGCTGGAAAAGAAACGATGCCGCCGCAGTACTTCAACCTAAAAAGACTGAAACAAAATAACTCACTTCTGAGAAGACAGCCGTTTAAGCATTTTGCGGAACGCGCTGTCTTCTTTATTCAGTTCGCGCGATCCCCTCGTGATTTTACACAACGACATACCGAATTTCCGCGCAATCTCCCGCTGTGTCGTTCCCTTATCTATTTCCTTTACAAGCAGCCAGCGGTTTGCGAAATCACGCCTTTCAGCCGGCGTAAAAAGACACAAAAAAAAATCATTGATAAACTTCTCGTCGTCAATACCGGCAAGCAGCCTGCAGATTTCCTCAAAACTTCTATTCAGCATCTCTTCCGACGCACCGGGTTCTTCCCGTTTTTCTGTGTCTGTTTCATTATTCATACTATAAATAGTATCACTTCCATCGCGAAAAGTCCAATAGCTGACCGGTTCCGCTTCACCGTACTACCCAGCAGCGGACCTTGTGTCCGGTTTCCTTCGCTGTAAATTCAGGCAGTTCCGAACGGCATTTATTCTGAACATACTGACAGCGGTGTGCAAACGGACAGCCCTGCTCTATCGAAAGTGTCGTCTTTACTTCAAGATTCGAAACCGCGCCTTTTCCCGCTTCACCGTCGAAAAGCAGTTTCGTATACGGATGAAGCGCAGTCCTGTACAAATCTCCGGCGGGAGCCTCTTCGACCAGGACGCCGCGGTACATAACGCCGATTGTATCGCAGAAATAGCATGCAACCTTTAAATCATGAGTAATAAAGAGAAAACTGAGTCCGCGCTTTCTTCTGAGGTCGTCAAGCAGATTGATTATCTGCCCCTGAATTGAAACATCAAGAGCGGAAACAACCTCATCGCATATCATCACGTCCGGTTCCATTATTAACCCGCGCGCAATCGATATACGCTGCCGCTGACCGCCCGAAAATTCCGAAGGACGGCGGTATAAATCAGCTTCCGACAGTCCCACCTCGGAAATTATTTCTGCAGCAAGTTCTTTCGCGGCGGCACTTCCCCTCCACCTGGACGAATAACGGAGCCCTGCCGTAATCACCTTATAGACATTCATGCGCGGATTGAGCGAACGTGCCGGATCCTGAAAAATATATTTCACTCTTTCCCTGTAGGAACGCATTCCCCGGCGGGAATATGTTCCGATATTCTGAGCATTTTCTCCGGCCGGTGTATACAAAACTGTTCCGGAAGTCGGTTTATACATTTCAACAAGCAGCCGCGCTGTCGTCGTCTTGCCGCACCCTGACTCACCTACAAGACCATACGTCTTTCCCCGTTCAATCGTGAATGAAACATCGTTCACCGCATACACTGTTTTGTCGTGTTTTGCAAAAAATCCCGCTTCAAGATCAAAAGTTTTGTACAAATGCTGCGCTTCAATAATTCCGTCGTTCATTGCATACCTCTGCTTTTTCTTACAACAGGACAGACTACACCGGGCGTTCTGCACATATCCTCTGCAAATCCGCACCGGGGCGCAAACGGACATCCCGGTTCGGGATGAGCGGGATCAGTTACTTTTCCCGGAATCGATTTCATGCGCTCCTGCGTATAATGCGAACCGAACCGGGGAGAAGCGGCAAGAAGCGCACGGGTATACGGATGACAGGCATTGTGTATGATTTCTTCCGTCGTTCCCTCTTCCATCACCATACCGCCGTACATAACAATCATACGGCCGGAAACCTGCGCCACAAGATCTATATTGTGACTGATAAAAATGACTGACAGCTGCCGTTCTTTCTGCAGCCGGAGCAGCAGAGATACAATCTGAGCCTGAATCGTCACGTCGAGCGCCGTCGTCGGTTCATCCGCAATCAGAAGCTCACATCCCCGTGCAAGAGCAAGCGCTATGCCTATACGCTGCAGTTGACCACCGGAAAACTGATGAGGATAACTTTCGAGCCGTCCGCGCGGATCGGGGACGCCGACTTCTGTCAGGAGTTTTTCAGCCCTGCCGTAAGCTTCTTCCGTTCCTATATCAGGCTCACTTACCCGGAACGTTTCAAAAAATACATTCCCGATGTTCTGCAGCGGATCAAACGACCGTCCCGGTTCCTGAAAAATAAGTCCGATTTCCCGTCCGCGGTATTTCCGCAGTTCCTCCTGTCCGAGAGATGCCAGATCAGATCCCTCGAACCAGATGTGTCCGTCTACCTGTGCGTTCTGCGGAAGCAGCCCCGGAATTGCAGTCGTCGTCACCGATTTGCCGCTTCCGGATTCACCAACGATTCCCAGTACTTCACCTTTCGCCATCGTAAAAGAAACGCCACGGACGGCTTGCACCTGTATCCGTTCCACTCCCCGGAGTACCGTAAATACGACTCCGAGATTTTCTACGGACAAAAATGATTTGACCTGTTCAGCCGGCGCCGGTTCCGGATTCTTTTCAGCAGTACCGCCTGCTTTTGAAAACGGTTTTTTCCATGTATTGAAAACCGCATGATACGGGTCAAAATAATCACGCAGCGCGTCCCCGAAAAAATTGAACGCCAGCGTTACGATAAGAAGCAGCCAGACCGGCGTAAGCAGCCACGGGTAATTGCGGAGGTTTGACAGAGTCGTGATGTCGCGGTTAATAAGAGATCCCCAGCTTACGGCCGGATCGCTTATGCCGAGTCCGAGATAGGAAAGAGTTGTCTCGCTCATGATGAACCCCGGTACACTGAGCGCGACGCTTACGATAAGCAGACTCGCTATCTGCGGAATAATATGTACAAAAATAATAATCGTTGAAGGTATTCCTTCAAGACCTGCATCCATGACGAAGTCTTCCCGCTTGACTGCATGCACCATGCCGCGTATCGTACGGGCGGAACCGGGCCAGCCGACGAGCGAAAGAATCAGCGTTATTATCATATATGCGGTTCCGCTGTCCATCGACGTGTTGAGTATCGACCGAAGGAACAGAATCAGGTACAGACCGGGAATGAGCATGAAAAACTCGGCCAGACGCATGATAGTCCAGTCAGTTGCGCCTCCGTAATATCCGGCAAGTCCCCCCAGGAGAATCGCAAGCACGAGCGAAAGTGCCGATGCAACAAAACCTATCGTAAGCGATATGCGGCTTCCGTATACGATGCGGCTGAATAAATCGCGGCCCAGATTGTCCGCACCGAGCAGAAAAACCGGATACAGTTCTCCCGTCGCCGGATCGGGTGTTGTACCGAAAAGGTGCCGGCTGCACGGGATGAGACCGAACAGTTTGTAATCCGACCCGTGTACAAAAAAACGTACCGCATGATATCTCCCCTTTACGCGCGCATATTTCCATGACACAGGATTAAGCACGCGGCATTCCTGCGCGGCTATACCATGCGGCGTAATACGGACGTTTCCCGGATGAAACGTGTCGGAACTGAACGACATTGTCGCCGGATACGGTGCGACGAATTCCGCAAATATCATTACAAGATATAAAATAAAAATAACAACAACCGAAGCGAAAGCAACTGGCTGAGTTTTTAAAAATCTGCCGAACGTTTTCATACGAACCTCACACCTTCCCGTACCTGATGCGCGGATCGACCACCGCAAGCAGAATATCCGAAACAACCATGCCCACGAGCACGAGTGCCGAAATAAACATGCTGTTCGCAAGCACCAGATTTATATCTTCCTGAAGAACGGCTTCATACATAAGCCGCCCGATTCCCGGATAGGCAAAAATTATTTCCAGAACGAGCGAGCCGGAAAAAAGACCTGCAAGCAGATTTGCGCTTCCCGTGATGTACGGATTGAGCGTATTCCGGAATGCATGGTTCAGATACACACGTTTTTCACTTATACCGCGCGCCCTGAGCGCCATAATATACGGCATTCCCATCTGGTCAAGCATCGTCGCACGTATCATGCGCATAGTGCCGCCCACACCGCCGAGGAACGACGCAAGCAGCGGCAGAAATACATGGTACATATAGCTGAACGTAAATTTACCCGGTGCATACGAAAACGGAAAATCAGGATATGCAGTCACCGGAAACAGTCCGGTGACCGATGCAAACAGCTGAAGCAGAATGAGCAGCAGAATTCCCGGAAACGCATGGAAAAACAGCGCAAAGAAAGTCGCCGCAATATCTATGTTTGTCCCGACTTTGCTGGAGAAATAGATGCCGAGCAGAAAAGAAAATATCGTAATGAATACAAGTGAAATAAGATTAAGCACGACAGAATTAACAAGACGCGTTTTTATAAGAAACCACACAGGAGCCCGTGAAACAAGCGAAATCCCCAGATCATGGTGTACGACGACACGGTTAAGCCACTTAAAGTACTGCACATAAAACGGCTTGTCCAGTCCGTACTCCGCACGCATCGCCGCCATCTGCCCTGCGGAAAACGTCGTTTCAGCTTTCGAACCTGCTGTACCTGAAGTTTTCCCGTCAGACGTACCCGAAAGAATCTGCTGCGTCATCATCTGATCAACAACGTCACCCGGAGCAAGGGCCATAAGGCCGAACATGGCAAATCCCAGAAGAAAAAGCAGCGCACACATTGTAACCAGACGGCCCGTTATATACGATGCAAGCGGAGCCTTCGCCCGGAACAGCGTCCACGGATATGAAATCACACGGCCTGTCGATTTTATGCTTGATACAAAATTATTTCCGTTACTCATGCTTCTTACCTATTGTTTCAGGAATATGTAATCGGTCTTTGCACCGTTCAGATTGTCATAGTATACATTCGTCAAATCCCATTTATTTCTGACCGCAAAAAAACTGCGGGCACGCACAAGATAAATGACAGGACACTGCTCAAGAATAATTTTCTGGTACTCATCCCAAATTGCTGCAGCGGCAGTATGGTCGTTCGTATAACACCCTTCATTATACAGATAATCTACACGGGCTTCCCATTCCGTTGCAGGTTTTTCCTGCAGCGGATACCACAGATGCAGATTACCGTTTGAAGGCCATACGTTGCTCCCCTGAGACGGAAACATGTATGAACCAAGTCCGATTATGACCGACTGCCAGTCGTATGAAGACGTAAGTGATTCAATAAGTTTCTGAAAATCAACCTGCCGGACATTCACTTTGATACCGATTTTCGCACACTCATCGGAAATAATCTGTGCAATGTCGTTTGCAACCGTACTTGTTGCGGCAAGAGAAAGATCAAATTCTACAGGAGTACCGTTCGCATCGCACATGATGCCCTTATCGTTCTGTTTCATTCCGCACTTCTTTAAAAGAGACAAAGCCTTTTTCGGATCATACCGGTACTGGAGAGTTATGTCGGGATTGTAATACTGGTTTGCTTCCGGGAAGAACGAATATTTCGGTTCGGCAAGTCCGCGGTACGTCTGTGTAATGATCCTGTCGCGGTTCAGAAGACAGCTCATAGCCTGCCTGAATTCCTTTTTCGTAAACCATACATAATACGGCTTGTCCCTGTTCTTAGGATTCTGGTTGAACGACCAGAACGATGCCCCCAGAGAACCTTCAGCATTGAATACAGTATATTCATTTTTCTGATTGTTTACGACGTCGCTTACTTCTTCCGGCCGCGGCGTATACGTCTCTGCCTTACCCTGTTTAAAGAGCAGATAATCCGTGTTCTGGTCGCCGACGATCTGTATAATTTCCTGCTCCGGATACGGTTCAGCCACGCCGGCTGCATCTTTATCCCAAAACAGAGGGTTGCGTTTGAGTACTAGCCGCTGGGCGGGCGTGTACTCGGTTATATACCACCGTCCCATGGAAGGAATTGTTTTCGGATCGGATGCTACACTGAACAGATTCTTTACACCGTCGATACCGCCCTGTTCTTTTGCTGAACGGTATATAAACGAAGGACATAAACTCATGTTCGTGGCAAGGACGGGATCTGCCACAATACGGGGAAACACAAAGTCGAACCGCCTGTCGTCGATTTTCACAATGTCTATATGTTTTTCGGATCCGTCGTTCATTGTAACAAACTGCTGCGGATAGCCGGAACTCCGGAATTTCTCATCGCCCGCGATTTCATTGTACCAGAAAACGACATCATCCGACGTCACCGGAATTTTTTTATCCGAATTGTAATACGTCCAGTACATATTTTCCCGGAGTGTACAGTGAACCGTCAGCGTTCCTTTTTTACCGTCAGTCTCAATGTTGAAATACGCACAGCGGGGCGTCCATTCTTTGAGTGTCGCGTCGTAGTCAAAAAGGAAATCAGTAGTCTGCGAAATGAGCGAAGCGCTGTCTGCGTCCCGTTCCGCAATATACTGATTGAACGTTTTCGGATCGCTCAGTATGGTATCGTACCACGTTCCGCCGACTTTTCCGGGAACATAGCCGCCGCCCTTCCACGGCTTCGACTGCGTTTTTGAAATAAGCTCCGTGTTCAGATTGCCGGTCGCCCGGGCAATTTCTTCCTCAGTCATTTCCGGAACTCTGACACAGCCGGTCAATACAGCAGTCAGTATGAATACAGAAAAAAGAAATACCCGCCTTTCAGATTTCATGCAGTTATTCTTGCATAACAGAGAAAGTGCGTCAAGAAAAACGTACGTATTCCCACTTCTTTTATCGCTTTTCTTCTGATATACAGACTGTTAAAAACAGACTGCAGGCCTCTTCCCGTGTCATGATTTGGTCTTTGATTTTGAAAGAAGGCTTCTTTCAATTTCTAACGAGGCTTCTTTCAACTTGTAAGAAGGCTCGTTTCAACTTGTAAGAAGGCTTCTTAGAAGTTCAAACACTGCTTCTTTCAACTTATAACGCTGCTTCTTCCAGCAGGATTCTTTCAAATTGACAGTCAGCAAAACTGATATACGGTAAACAGCCTGAATAGATGTAAGGCAGTCAAAAAAGAGCTGAAATACACTGATAAAAATAAGTAACCCGCATAAAAACGTACATCAGAAGCGAATTATATACAGGAGGTTTTCCTGTATATGAATATTGACGAAAAATTGAATAAGTACCGTCCTTCCCCGGATGCACTGCTGAACCCGTGCCATGACGAAGTCTTCAAAGCGCTGTTTACGAACGAATCTGAGGAATCGCACACAGCGCTCCGCTGTTTCCTCACAGCCGTCCTGCACAAAGAGGTAAAAGACGTACAGCTGCGCCCCAACGAGCGGCCCGTACTCGACGACAGCGACAAGGCCGTCAGGTTCGACGTTTCGTGTACGTTCAACGACGGTGAGGCGGCCGACATCGTTACCTTAACAAATAATCAAAGCGCAGGATGCGCGTCCCCGTTCTGCGAATGCGTTCCGCCACAAATATCTGCTTAAAGAGCATTTGCATCCTTACAAAAGTACACGGATGTACTTTTGTAAGGCTCATACAGACGGTCATATTTCTTGAACTGCCTAAAATAGACGCACTGGGGGACGTGCCGCCGGAAAGCTTGAATTCGGAGCAGAAATGGTGTAAGTTTTTTCTGGATGCGGATAACCCGTGTAAACAGGACTATGTCAGACAACTGGCAGCAGATGAAGGAGGAGGCATTATGGAAGCACAGAAGACACTTGATAAGATAAGTACCGACTGGGTGCTCTGGAAACGGGAGCTTGACAGAGATATCATCGAAAGCAACCGCAATTCTGAGCTTCACTATGCGCAGGAGCAGGGATTACAGGAAGGAACGAAGCAGGCAAAACAGGAAGTTGCACGTAATATGAAAAAAGCAGATATTCCCTCTGTAACTATAGCGCAGTGTACAGGTCTTTCAGAAGACGAGATCATGCAATTATAAACTACGAAAAACATAGCGTCTTACTATGATCCGCCGTCTGAATGAAGAGCTGGGAATTCCTGCAGAAGTTCTGATTCAACTCTTAAAAAATATTCATTTATAAAATCTCTTTTTTATGTTAGAATATTCAATTATGATAAATAAAAAGAGTTTATCAGAAGCAGATATTATAGCAAAATACATACGTCCGGCAATTACCGACGCTGGCTGGCAGGAAAACCAGATACGACAGGAATTTTCTTTTACTGCCGGATGGGTGTTTGTTAAAGGTGAAAAAACGGTGGAACAACCGCAAAAAAAACGAACAGGCATGAAAAGTAAAAGTTTCAACATTGGAAACAAACGGATTCAGCCTTGATATAAAAAATCCGAACATACCGCAGGAAGAGACAACGCATACGACAAAAGAACTTCTTACATTACTGCATGAGTCGTTCGGAAAAAGCGACCAGCTGATTTCCGAGTTAAGCAAGGAACTGAGGGAATAATATGGATAACGAAATCATCATTTACAATACGGAAGACGGAAAAACAGATGTAAAGCTGTATTCAAAGGACGGTGTCATCTGGATGAACCAGCAGCAGATGGCGCTTCTTTTTGACACCTCCAAGCCCAATATCAGTATGCATATATCTAATATATTGAAGGAAAAGGAATTAGATGAAAATTCAGTTGTTAAGGATTACTTAACAACTGCAGCAGACGGAAAGAATTATTCGGTCACGTATTACGCTCTGCCTATGGTTCTTGCCGTAGGATTCAGAGTCCGGAGTATCCGCGGCACCCAGTTCAGAAAATGGGCAAATAAAAATCTTACGGAATTCCTGCAGAAAGGTTTTGTGATTGACGACGAACGGTTAAAAAATCCTGACGGACGTCCCGATTATTTTGATGAACTTTTAGAGCGCATCCGCGACATTCGTGCCAGTGAAAAACGCTTTTATCAGAAAATCAGGGACTTGTTTGCCCTCTCATCAGACTATGACAGCAGCGACAAAAATACGCAGCTGTTTTTTGCAACCGTCCAGAATAAACTGATTTATGCTGTCACAAAACAGACATCAGCAGAACTGATTTTGAGTCGTGCTGACAGTTCAAAACCGAATATGAATCTTACCAGCTGGAAAGGAACGATTGTCCGCAAACAGGATATCTATACGGCAAAGAATTATCTGACCGAAGACGAACTTGATTCATTGAACAGAATCGTGACCATCTTTCTGGAAAGCGCTGAACTGCACGTAAAAATGCGTAAAGATTTGACAATGCTTTTCTGGGAAGAAAACGCAGACAAAATCATTACCGACTATTCTCTGCCCCTTCTTGATAATAAAGGCAGCCGTTCGCACAAACAGATGGAAAAGCAGGTTGAAGAACGATACATGGAATTCGACACATCCCGTAAAGCATGTGAAGCAAAAGAAGCCGACCGACAGGATGCAGAAGAATTAAAAATGCTTGAAGATGCAGAAAAGGCGGTACAGAAACGGAACCAGACTGGGAAGGGCAGTAAATGAGCGGGTGGAAGAAAGTCAGGATTGGAGATGTCTGTCATATAGAAAAAGGCTTAACTGGAATTGCAAGTGCGGAACCGGGAAAATATCCGCTCGTTGTTACCGCATATGAACGAAAGACGTGTGCAACGTATCAGTTTGACTGTGCGGCGGTCTGCATCCCGCTTGTTTCTTCTACCGGACACGGGAAAAAGTCTTTGAACTACGTACATTATCAGGAAGGGAAATTTGCACTCGGAACTATTCTTGCTGCTGTTATTCCGAATAATGAAAATGAACTTTCTGCAAAATATTTACACCAGTATTTGCAATTTTACAAGGATACGACGCTCGTTCCGCTGATGAAGGGAGCCGCAAACGTTTCTCTTGCCGTCCGCGATATTGCAAAAGTTGAAATTCCACTTCCTCCGATAGAAAATCAACGTAAATTTGCGGAATTCCATCTGCAGGTAAAAACTCCGTCGCAGTCAGCCACGGGTGCTCCGTTAAGATCGTAATACGATTCTTCAACACAGTTTCCCCTCCTGTCCAGTATTCTTTCAACCCGTGCATATCCATGCCTGTTCATAACGGGAGTGCCGTCCGGGCCGTAATACGAGCACGCGGTACAATTATGACGCCCGTCATACAGGCTACCATTCTTATGTACCACTTCGCGGGATATATGGAACCGATGTAAGAACTTATTTTTCTAAAATGTCTGTGAACGAAACTTTTTCAGAATAAATGATCCGGAACATGCATAAAAACGTGCATCTGAAGCGAATTATATACAGGAGGTTTTCCTGTATATGAATACCGATGAAAAATTGAACAAATACCGTCCTTCCCCGGACGCGCTGCTGAATATTGAGTACTACTGCTCTTTTATCTAAAAAGATTCTAAGATATCGTTGATAGCATAACTTGTAAAACTTCACATCCTGTACTATATTATAAGAAACAGGACCTCCCGCACCTCTCAACGATGTGACCCAGGGAGGACGTTTTTTATATCGAAACCGGTAAAAAATCCAACTACGTTTAAAGAGCAGGTTGAATTACTCAAATCGCGTGGTTGCATTATCACTAATGAACAGTTCTGTCTGGAAAAATTACAATCAATAAATTATTACCGACTTTCAGCCTATTTTCTTCCTTTTAAGAATCCCGATAACACATACAAAACAGGTACTACATTCAATCAAGTTTATAATATATATGAATTTGACAGAGGTTTACGAAGCATTTTATTAGCAGCTCTTGAAGAAGGGGAAAAATGGCGACGACGGGCTTCACATATCGCTGACAAACTGTCCGATACATTTTATTTACTTAAACCTGCAGAAGAATAATGCTGATTTTAAATTCTGGATTTTGCATGAGCTTGCACATATTCTTACTCCTTCCATCGATTCCGATAAAAAGGAAAAATTTGCGGATGAATTTGCAGGAGCCTTTCTTTATCCGGATTCCGTAGCAAAAGAATTTTACAGGACGTTATTCGAATATAAAGATACCGGTATCGTTATCAACAAAATAATTGCTGAAGCAAGTTCCTGGAATATTTCTCCGATAACCGTTTTCAGACAATTACAGGCATATGCGGTACAGAACAGCCTGCCCCAGTTGACTTTCAGCATCTATCCGGCATGTCAGAATTACATAAAGACGGTAAAGCTTGTGAGCGATATTCTTTTTAATGAAGAATCCCCCTCCGTGGATAAATACATAAATCAGACAAAAACGTACTATAAAACACAAATATGGGATGTTCTTGCAAAGTATTTAACAGAGTCCCACAAAACAGCTGGTTTCGTGCAGAAGCTTTTAAATATTTCATACAGTGATGCGAAGGGGGTATACGATTATCTCATCAACGGAAAAGATTCTGCTTGATTCCAATGCCTATTTCCGTTTAGCAGATAATTTTTATCCGCTTTTCTCCCGGACATTCGGCACCGAACCCTGCTATCAGCTTTTCATTCTCTCTGGCACAATCCATGAATATAACTATCAGTCGCGGCTTCGCTCAAAATTCGACTGGGTTGATAATGAAAGACATAAAGAAGACAGAAAACAATGCCGTATAAGAATTACCAACAGTCAAAAGAAAAGTATAAACGAAACATGCAGATTCTTCCAATCTGATTGTGATGAAAGAGAACCAGGCTGCTTCTCCATTCGATATAGAATGCCTTGCAACAGCTTACGAGTTAGATATGACGCTTGTCACGGATGATCTTGATCTCAGAGAGCTCGCTGTAATATATACCTATCCTGTTTTGAGCACATTAAAACTGTTACGAAAATTACTTAGTCCAGAAATTATTAACATCAAGGAAATATGTGATTGTATTTATATGTGGCAGTATTTTAACGATACCCATTCTCCGTGGAACCGGAGAATGGAAACCGACATCCCGGGGAAAAGAGAACCAAGGTTTCGGCTATGCGGAGATCTCCTATAATAATCTAGAAAAGCACTATAGGTGCAATCTCAATTATACAGGAGGTCGTTATGACCAAATACCGTTCATAAGGCCTACAAAATTGACATTGAAAGTACAGGTCTGAAAAGGGCGTTCCTATGCGTGAGATCGATGGTATGATAGATTTCCAGACTGAAACATGGACAGTTCCCGCAGCTCCGGTTTTACGGTTTCCGTATTTCCGGAACTGCGGTTTTTTCCGGCCGGAATATTCAGATGAAGAAGTTTCAAAAGTTAAAACACTTCAACCAAAACTCCTGGATAGATGTCATACCCTAAAGAAGGAGATAACAATATGGGCTTTTCAATCAAACACAAAATGCTGACGCTGCACAAAGTATTACCGCCAGAGAACAGGCCGGTAAACGAAGTAAGCAGAGAAAAAGGAATCAGTGTCCAAACAATATACAAGAAGCATTCTATAAATACTGTTTTTCTTGTTCTCTGGAAGTAAAATCTTTTATAGCGTTTAAATCGTTTTTTACTCTTTTTGATGTTATTTTCACCTTTTTATTTGTTTTTTCAGGACAGCATCTGTGACAATTTTGGCTGAAACAGTTTCAAACGTGAAGCAACTTCAGCCGAAAAACGCTGTTTACAAGGAGTATGTCAGGTATTAACTTTCCGTCGTCCAGCGGTCTATCGTACAGGCCTCTTTGTCGAATCCGACGCCTATTTTTACTACCTTCCGCCCGTCCGACTCATAAGGAACCGCATAGCCTTTATCGTTTATCTGTTTCAAAGCATCTTCTGCCGTACCGTCCAGCTTAAACTCAAAAACATATATGCACTCTTTCGTCCATACAACGGCATCCGCACGCCCTTTCGAACTCTGTACTTCCGTCTGCGTAAACTGCCCCATCAGTTCAAATATCAGAAAACACCCGATCTGAAAAGTCTGTTCCGTTACTTTCTTCGCCTCCCCCCAGACCGGATACGGTATGCTGCTCAATATAGATTTCAGGCGGTTCATAAAATCATCTACGTTACCCGATTCTATGTCATCGACAAACTTCCCGATGTAGAAGGAACCTTCGGACTGTTGTACTGCCGTTTCCTGCTGAAGCAGAAAGTTCATAAAACCGTATTTGACTTCTTCATTCGGGAACTTGAGCATATAGATGCCGAATCTTGCATTATAGTCTTTTATGGTCAGGTAGCCGCTCTGATAGAGGAGCGGTACCGGCGAATGCATGTCGAAGCGGTATTCGGAAAACGTATTTCTCCCTGCTTCTATACCGGTAACCATACTGCGCAGATCGAAGTTCGTCTGTTCGATTACGCGTACCAGAAATGTCGGCGTCCCCGTCCGGAACCAGTAGTAGTTGAACTCGTTTGCAGCAAACGTATTGAGCAGGCTGAACGGATTGTACATATCTTCACCGTTCTGATGGAAATGATAGCCGTCGTATGTCTTTTTCAATTTTTCACTGCATTCGCTCAGGGATATGCCGAGTGTACCGGCAAGCCGGGTCAATTCGGGCTGAAACTGATTCTGTAATTCCGTATCGCTTATGCCGCAGATACCCGAAAACGCCTGTTCCATACTGATGTCGCGTAACTGGTTGAGGTCGCTGAAGATGCTGACCTGATTGAACTTGGTGACGCCGGTAAGGAAGACGAACTTGAGGTGTTCGTCCTCCGACTTGAGCACACCGTAAAAGGCTTTGAGTGTAGCACGGTAGTCTTCGTAGAGTTCCCTGTTGTCCATAACTTCAAGCAGCGGCTTGTCGTATTCGTCGACAAGCACGACAACCTGTTTCCCTGTCCGTTCATGGGCTGTACGGATTATTTGTATGAATCTGCCGGAAGGTGTTGCAGCCTTGGTTTGTATACCGAACTGTGACTCAAATAAACAGAGGTGACGGTCAAGGACGATATTCAGGGAACCTGTTTCCGCATATTTTTCCGCATTAAAGTCGAAGTGCAGGACGGGATAGGTTGTCCACGGATGAGGCGTATTTTCTTCTTCCTGTTTTTCCAGAGCGAGGCCTTTGAATAACTCTTTTTCACCGAGGAAATAAGCTTCGATGGTGGAAAGAAAAAGGCTCTTTCCGAACCGCCGCGGCCGGGAGAGAAAATAAGGGTTCCCTCCCTGAACCAAATCCCATACATATTTTGTTTTATCTACGTAGAAAAAATTCTCTGTACGCAGTTTTTCAAAGCTCTGGATACCGATGGGCATTTTTCTGACAGTGATCATACTGTCAGAATACCATGGAAGTACCATATTGTCAGTAACAGGAAGCGGGTAAACAGCGGATTTTTTTGGGACCACATTTGTAGAATCAGTGGTTTACAAGAGGAAATATGGGGGTATACTGAATAGACAGATTCATTTAAGAACATCATCTATTGCTACTGCGGCATACGCTCTAATGTATTGTCAGAGGCTTACCGGAAGTCCCTTTTTATTCATTTCCTTTTACAAATGATCCTATTTCTATTATACAGGGCAAACGCATTATAACATTTGCAGCATAGTTTTTAAGTAATCGTCATCACACATACAGGTGATCTGTTTTTTGTGAAGAGAAAAGTTTGGTTTACCGGTCGGGTTTGGAGCGGTCTTA
>JALNVF010000011.1 GCA_023231445.1 Treponema sp.
TAAGACCGCTCCAAACCCGACCGGTAAACCAAACTTTTCTCTTCACAAAAAACAGATCACCTGTATGTGTGATGACGATTACTTAAAAACTATGCTGCAAATGTTATAATGCGTTTGCCCTGTGAAACTTCCTTGAAGATCAACGTTTATTTTATACAACTATATATTGCTGCTATTATTAAGGCTAAAATGGTAGCTGTAATTATATATATCCATATAGGAAGAGAATTATCATTTTGTGACATAGATGACTTTTTATTCATATATGTTCTCATTATTCTTCTTATTTTTTTTTTCTTTGATAAGGAAATATTTTTCTTTCTATTACTATTATGTTCTATATATGAAATAGTTTGTATATTATTCATAGCATAACCACAGTGCGGACATCCTTTCTCAAACATAGAAGCAGGACCTGATGTACCGCATTTCGGGCAGCGGACTGAAGAAAAAAAACGACCGCAGCGTTTACATATACGTGCATTTTCAGGAACTTCTGCACCACAATTTTCACAGAAAAACTTTGCATATTGTTTTTTAGTTTTCATAGATTTTACCAAGTCTTAGCACAATAATTTCTCCTGTACTTACTATATCAGCTGTACAGTATGAATATTTATTATTATTTCTAAACGATACCTCTTGTATATGATCCCCTGCGGTTAGTCCTTGTACAAGAGGCATAATATCAGGCTTGAATTCAATTTGATCATTTTTATAAGTAAGGACGATACCTGTTATAAAAGCTTCTGTTTTTGGATGAGTGAAAATTAGATTATATATTTTGTTTTCTGATTGTTCAATGATTATTGTATTTTCTTCAGTTTCTGGTATTAAATTCGAAGTTTTGGATTTTAATATTGAAACAAATTTTTCCAGACCTGATTTATCTAGTGATGAAAAAGTTCCCTTTATTCTAAGTGCAGCGGCCTTTTCAACTTCTGTTACAGGGAAAAAATCCGGTGTATAAAGTATTATTTGCGGTATGTTACCACTTATACCGCACTTAACGAATTGAGAAAATGTTTTCCAGTGTCTTGGGTAGTCACTTGTACTTATAACGACTACATCAGGACGTATTTCTTCGACATTATCAAGAGCCTTAAGTAACCAACGGTAAATTATTGTGTCAAAATTATGGGCAATAAGCGTATTATTGACTTTTTTAATAACATCATCATCATCAGAAATAATAATGGCTTTCATTCTGTCCCCAGATTAACAACAGTATAATCGTAAATTTGCCAGACTCCGTCACGCTGACGGACTTCGTATGTATAACTTTTCTTTTCATAGTATGTACGGTTATTGAACCATTCTGTAACAAGGACAGACCCTTCTGTTTGTGAATAAACTGTTTTTTCAATCTGGAATTTTTCAGGAACTGCTACTATATCACCATCAATACGAGATTCCATCAGATCTGATTTATATGTTTCAATCATTTTTTGTCGCTCATCAGCTGAAACACTTCGAAATTTTCGTTTTGCTGCTGGAGTTCGCTCTATCATAGATTCGATATCCATATACAGAAAATACTGGTCCCACAATGATTTTTGTCTTGCTGTAATTGTTTGTTCGACAACTTTATCAGGAGAAATTTCTTCAGGTTTTAAGATTTCTGCTGTATCTGATTTGATCGGAATTATTGAAGATGAAGCAACTGACGGGGATGGACGTACTTCAAGGGTTAGACGATTGGATACAAGTTTTATTTTATTTGATTTATATAACTCTGGATAGAAGTTGAGTTCAATATAATAAATTGAAGGTTCTCCAATAATGAGATAGTCTTTGAGGTTCTCGACAAATGAATATTCTTCTCCATTTTCAAGTGAAATTTCGCGAAAATACACTGTTTGATTTGTAGTTCGCTTTCTTATGAGTGAATCGGTTTGTTCGAGTTGTGTGTTTTTTATTGTATATGCATTAAAGTCTAAACTGAACATACGATCGTCTGCTAATTTAAATCGCAATGTATCTGATCCATTGTTTTTTACTGAAATATGAACAAATACAGGATTTGTGTCAGTACTATTGGGATAATACATAGTCTTGTCATAGAACTTTATTGAGACAGATGCAGTATTGTAAGAATCTGTATTTACTGTTTGTGCATAAAAAGTCTGTCCAAACAATACTAAAAATGCTATAATTATAAAAATATTTCGTTTCAAAGTCGTTCTCCAGCAAGGTATATACATATGTTTAAAACAACACCTTTCTTTTATTATCGGACAAATTGATGAATATATTATCAGCAAATTCTATTAACACATTTATTCGTTCTTGGCAGGAAGTAAGAAATAACATAGAAATACTTACAAACCCCGCATGTACTTTTCCTATAAGTGTACGAGGTTTGCAAGGGGCTATGTACAGTTATTTTACTACAGAATATTGTAAGCAGGCAGCTCAGCGTGCTTTTTTATCATATCAGTATACAGGAGGAGGAAAAACTCCCTCAGAGGATATCCATAATGACTCAAGTTCATACGATACAATAATTGTTGTTCCTGACGAATCTGAAGCAGACAGACTTGCTTCAGATTTTACAACGGTTTTTCCTGAAGCGGAAACAATTATTCTTCCTTGGTGGGGAATGGTTCCTTATCGACCTGCTGCTAAGGGATCAGCTGTTTTTGGAAAACGCGCTGCGGCTCTTGCAAAACTTGCTGTTTCAAATATAAATGGTATACTCAGAAAAAAAAATCGAATTTTTATTTTAACACAGCGAGTATTTCAGTCCCCCTTACCACCTCCTGAACATCTCCGCTGTAATACATTCAGACTGCAAAAAGGACAACAGATTAATACAGTTAAAACAGCAGAACGTCTTACTTCCATTGGTTATATTCGTGTTCCTCGTGTTTCTGTTCAAGGTGAATTTAGCCTGCGGGGAGAAGTACTTGATATTTTTTCACCTGGTAACGATTTTGCTACACGGATTATTTTTGATTTTGATGCAATTGAGAATATAAAATATTTTAATCCGGAAACGCAGAGTACAACAGAACCAATTGAAAATTTTCTTGTTGTACCTATGAAAGAAGTGATATGGGGTACGTCACTTACAGACTTCTTACGGGAAAAAATGAAGAGATATGAGGAAACTTCTGTATCTGATGATGAAATGAAAAATTTTTCTGTTGATAATAATGTACATCTCCCCCTTACAAAGATGGCAAAAGAAAGACTTGAAGGAATGCTGGCAGAACTTGAAACAAGAAAAGAAACAGAAGGTGAAGAACTTTTCTATCCGATTCTTTGGAATCGGAAGTATTCGATTGCTGATTATGTAAGTCCAAAATCAGCAATTTTCTTTTTTGATTATGACCGTCTAATAAATGCAGAAGAGAGCATAATGCGAGAATATGCTGGAATGTATCGGCGCTCACGTATAGAATTTCCTGTATTGCCACCATATGAAATGATTATAGACTTTAATTTACAAGTACAGACTTTTTCAAAATGTATATTTTTTCGTACACTTTCACAATTTTCTGATTATAATAGTCAGAATGTTATCTCCACTAATTCCTCAGAAATTGTTTTTACTTGTGAACCTGCACGCAGTTTTTTTGGTAATATTAACTTTCTGAAAGATGAGCTTGAGAAACTGCTGAAAGATGGCTGGAAGGTTTTTATTTTTGCAAATGGAGAAAATCAATCTCTTCGTATAAAAGAGATACTTAAAGAATATACGGGTACAGAAAGTACAGACGAAAAAGCATATCATAAACATTTTTATCCAGTCACAGTTTTTTCTGAATGTCTTTCTGAAGGCTTTTCGATTCCTGATATAAAAGTTCTTGTAATACAGGAAAATGAGATTTTTGGTAGACGGCGTTATGTTCCTAAGTCTCTTCATAAAGTAAAAAGTGCAATTATAGATACGTTTGTTGAACTTAATCCAGGAGATTATGTTGTTCATGTTGAATATGGAATAGGAATATTTCGGGGTATAGAACGTGTAAAATCAACAGGAAATGAAAGGGACTATATAAAACTCGAATATGCCGACAGTGAGTATGCGTTTGTCCCAATTGAACAGGTTAATATGGTTCAGAGGTATATTGGAAATGAGGGAGAATCTCCAAAAATAGATCATATCGGTAGTAAGAATTGGGAAAATCGAAAAAATAAAGTTCAAAAGTCTGTTGAAGATCTCGCACAAAAGCTAATCGACTTATATTCTAGAAGAAAGGCATCTTCCGGATTTCCTTTTCCAAAGGATACCGAATGGCAGGCTTCCTTTGAAGCTGCTTTTCCCTATGAAGATACACCTGATCAGGCAACAGTCACAGATGAAGTAAAACGGGATATGGAAAAACCCATACCGATGGACAGACTTGTGTGTGGTGATGTTGGTTATGGGAAAACAGAAATTGCTATGCGTGCTGCATTTAAGGCTGTTATGGGCGGGAAACAAGTAGCTTTCCTTGCACCAACTACGATTCTTGCAGAACAGCATTATGAAACATGCATAGAACGTTTTAGTAGTTTTCCTGTAAAAATTGCACAGTTATCACGTTTTGTAACTCCTGCTGAACAAAAAAAGACATTAGAAAAACTTATAACAGGAGATGTGGATATATTAATTGGTACGCATCGTATAATTCAGAGAGATGTCATTTTTAAAAATCTTGGACTTATGATAATTGATGAAGAACAGAGATTTGGTGTCAAGGATAAGGATAAACTAAAGGAAATGAAAGCTAATATAGATTGTCTTGCAATGTCTGCAACTCCGATTCCTCGTACACTGCATATGAGTTTATTGAAAATTCGTGATATGAGTTTATTGAAAACCCCACCGCAAAATCGACAGTCTATAGAAACAGTGATTGAACCTTACAACGATATTCGTATTGCAGAGGCTATCAGGCGGGAAGTAGAGAGGGGGGGGCAGGTATTCTATTTGCATAATCGGGTTGAGTCGTTACTGGAGATTCGTAAGAAACTTGAGTTGCTTCTTCCTGAAATGCTTATTGATATTGCGCATGGACAGATGACCAGTGAACAGCTAGACAATATATTTCGGCGTTTTAAAATGGGTGGTTTTCACGTACTAGTTGCAACTACGATTATTGAAAACGGTATAGATATTCCTAATGTAAATACGATAATAATTGACCGTGCAGATATGTATGGTGTATCGCAACTTTATCAACTTCGAGGACGTGTTGGCCGCAGCGATCGGAAAGCTTACGCATATTTATTCTATCCTCAGAATGTATCATTGTCAGAAGTCGCTATGAAACGTCTTCAAGTTATAAGTAATTTTACAGAATTAGGAAGCGGATTTAAAATTGCGATGAAAGATATGGAAATTCGTGGTGCTGGCAATTTACTTGGAAAGGATCAGTCAGGTGATGTTTATTCCGTTGGATTTGAGTTGTATTTAAGACTTCTTAATGAAGCAGTAGAACATCTTACTATGCAAAAAGATTATAAAATTCAAAATGAAGTACTTATGGAAATGGAATATACTGGATTTATTCCTGATTCGTACGTACAGAATACACAAACAAAAATGGAAATTTACAAAAAAATTGCATCTATTCAGACCGATGAAGAATTTAGAGAAGTTATAGACGAATTAAATGATCGTTTTGGTCCAATTCCTGACGAAGTATCGAGCCTTTTGTCTCTTGCAGAAATTAGAATTTTATGTAAGAAACTCAATATAGCTTCGATAAAAGAACGACAAGGTGTAATAGGAATTTCATTCTCAAAAATTTCAGACATATCTATTGATAAGGTTTTACGACTTATAAAAGAAGATGCCGATGCAATATCTCTGGATTCTATGCATCCTAACATGATTTTCTTAAAGCTCGGAAAAATAGGGCTTAAAGAAAAGAGTGAATTTATTCGTGAAAAATTAGAAAAAATAGCATGAATAAAATATATTAGAGATTATAGTAGAAAGTAATTTCAAAATAAGTTTAGGTAGACAGAATATACATTATTATATGTAATAAGTGAATACAAATTCCTCATAAACATAATAACTTTTTGTCCATTATTTATTATATTTACGATAATTAATGCTCATTAACATTCCTATACAAATCATAGCAGTCCATAAAGAAGAACCTCCGTATGATAAAAATAACAAAGGAATACCTGTTATAGGCATTATTCCCATAACCATTCCGACATTAATAAAGAAATGAAATGCAAACATAGCTAGTATACCTGATGCAATATAACAGCCAAATCGACTTGAAGAATTCCGTATGATTTTTATTGTTCTCTGAAAAATAATAGCATATAAAATAAATACGAATAGTCCACCAGCGAATCCGAGTTCTTCCGATAGAATGCTAAAAATGAAATCTGTACTTTGTTGAGGGAGAAAACGATAGTGACTTTGTGTTCCATGAAGAAATGTGCGACCAAATATTCCTCCCGAACCGATAGCAATTTTTGACTGTATAATGTTCCAGCCGGAACCTAAAGGATCAATAGCCGGATCCATGTATACGATGAGGCGCTTTATTTGATAGTCTTTAAGAACATTACCTGCCGCAAATGAAAAAATAAAAGATATTGTCATAATTAGAAAAAAATAAGAAATCCAATAAAAATATTTTTTCCCATGAAGATATCTAAGTCCTATAATACCTATAATAGTAATAAGAAGTGAAGTAATAATAAGAAGCAGACGAAGTTTTGGTATGGTAAGTGCCCCTATAACAGCAAAGCTTTTTTTTGCTATGACATTGTTCCATACAGGAAGAATCGTGAGAAATATAGTGCATGTACCAATTCCAAGTATGAATATTACGTATCGAATGGGGATTCCTGCCATAAAACACATTACAAGAAAGATAGGAATATAGACGCTTGCAGTTCCTAGATCGGGTTGTATTAGAATCAGTCCGATTGGAAGAATAAAAAAAGCTATAGCAGTAATAAATCGCCTAAGTTGATTTTCGTTTTTTGTTTCCGAAAGATAATGTGCCAGAAAAATAATAAAAATGATTTTACCAAATTCAGATGGCTGTATTCCAAAATCTCCAATTCCCAGCCAACTTCTTGCACCATTTACATAACGGCCGAATAAACATGTATATAAAAGAACAATTAAAAGACCAATATATAAATTTTGTGCATATCTTTCAAATTTACTATAATCATACAGTGAAGACAAAATCATTAGAACAATACCTAATAATGCCCAAATTATCTGTTTGATGTATTCATTTGTCACAAGTATCCCTTGTGAATTTATTCCTGATGAATAAATAAAAGCTATTCCAAGTATAATCAGAATAAAAACACTGGTAAAGAGAATATAGTCGGGTACATCCCAAAATTTTGTTTTCATTTTCCTGTTTTTTTACTCCTGTCTGTTACCGTTTTTAAGCAAATAATGAAAACCTAATGCTGTCGTTGCTTCTTCATATGTCTGATTAGCAAATATTCCCTGAATAATAATATTTGTGGCATACGGAGCCCACCATTCCCAAGGGTTGCATGCCTCTACAAGCGTTGCAACTACTACTTGATCTTCCACAGGTGCGTCATACGGTGCATATGCTACCATCCAAGAATGCCAGCTGTTTTTATATTGTGCAACTTCAGACGTTCCTGTTTTACCCGCACTCTGAACAAATTTATTATGCATAGGATATGCAGGTGTACCATCTGTAATTGTATAATGTAGATCTTCCTGAACCGTTTTCCACACATCGGCATCAACAGTTGATTTAAAAATTACTTCCGGTTTTACTTCTTGAATAATGTTATTTGTCACAGGATCTCGTACTTCTTTAAGAAGATGAGGTTTATAAATAACTCCATTATTACATACCATAGCCATCATGTCTGCAATCTGTAATGGTGTTGCAAGAATATAACCTTGTCCAATAGAGGCAGACATTGTATCCCCTCCAAGCCATTTCTCATGATAACGCCGTTCTTTCCATTTTGCTGTAGGTATAAAACCGGATGATTGACTAGGTAAATCAATTTGTGCACTTTGACCAAGTCCGAACTCATTCGCGTAAGACGCAATTTTATCTATTCCGAGATAATCTCGACCGATAGTCCAGAAATAAATATCACACGATTGTGCAAGACCATTTTTAAGATCAAGCCATCCATGCCCTGGTTCATGTATATGACAATGAAATACACGTCCTCCATATACCATTTTGCCTGTACATTCTATTTTTTTGTTTTCAGGAAAGGCTTTTTCCTGAAGCACAGCAGTAGACATTATGATTTTGAATGTCGAGCCAGGTGGATATGCTGCATTTACGGCACGATTAAGAAGAGGTTTGTTTGGACCGTTAGCAAGACTCAGATATTCTGAAGATGCATTATCTGTATTAAATAGATTTGGATCAAAAAAAGGATATGAAACCATAGCAAGGATTTCACCTGTAGAAGGTTTTAATACCACTACAGCCCCTACTCTGTTACCAAGCGTTTTTTCTGCTAAAGTCTGAATTGTCGAATCTATTGTCAGAACAAGGTTTTTTCCCATTTGAGGAGGCGTTATAACAGGAGTATCAGAAATAATTCTTCCCCTAACATCTACTGTACGACTTTCACTGCCTGGCGTTCCCTGCAGCAGAGAATCATACTGCTTTTCAATACCTGTTTTTCCAATTATACTATTTTGTGTGTATCCACGGTTATACATAATATTCATTTCTTCCTGTGTAATATCACCGACATAGCCTATAATATGGGACAGAGAACCTGTTTCAACATAATTTCTAATTGGTTTTGAAATCCATGACACACCAGGGAGATCTATTTTATTTTCAGCAATATTTGATATAGTTGAAAAAGATACATTTGATTTAATAGTTATAGATGAGTATGATTTACGTAATTTTAAAGGGATTTTTTTATCTATATCAAATTTTGAGATTCCGAGATACTGTGCAAGGCGCATAGCTACAGTATCATAATGTCCTAAAGGAATTTCACCTGGCGTAATAACTACTGCAAATGAATCTGTATTGATAACCATTGGCATGTTTGCATTTCTATCAAAAATTTCACCGCGTTGTGCAGGAATAATATTAACCTGACTGGAAATGGTGCGTGATTTTTTACGATATTGATCTCCTTGAATGATCTGCATACTGAAAAGTCTGTATACATATATTAAAAAAACAACAACAATAATAAGTGTAAGTATAACAATACGACTATTTTTTTCTGCAAAGGAACTTTCTGAAGATCCTCTACGAAAACCACCTGACATATTTTTTACTCCCCTGCTTTTGGTGATAATGACGATTTGAACATGCTCAAAAACTTGAAAACAAGCGGCGCAAGAACTGTATTGCATGCCAGTTCAAATATAAAAGATGTTGATGCTAAATGATACATCACCGATACATTCGGATAAAGCAAAGAGATTAGCCAGACAAGAAAAACTTTCATAAGAGTCCCAACAAACCCAATAACAGATGGCATAAGTATACCTTCAAAATTGAATGACATACCAAGCAGTCCTGCTATAAATCCAAGTAGAGTGCGGTACAAACAATTAAATCCAAATGGAGCACCAGAAAGAAAATCAAGAAAAAAACCTGAAATGAATCCTGATATTTCTCCGTCGACTTTACCATTAATAATTCCTAAGTATAGAGAACAAAGAAGTAGAAGATCTGGAATTGCAGGAAGAATTGAAATGTTTGATAGAATAGCTGTTTCCATCAAAACAGAGAAAAATATAATCAATATGCTTGTTATGTACGATTTTATCATTAGGCTACCTTTTTCTGTAATAATTACTTTGATTTTGATCTATAACAATTACAGTTTCAAGACGTGAAAAATCTATAATAGGTACCAGTTCAATATCGAGCGAAGAATCATAATCAAGAACGCGGATTTTAGAAATCGTACCGAGCGGCACATCTCTCATGTAATTTCCATTTTCACCCGATGTAACAATAACGTCACCAAAATGTAGATCATTCAATACCCGTTTCTTTATATACTGCATAGATAATGGTTCATCATCATTCCCCATCCCTGTAACAAGACCGAGATCACGGGTATTTTGTATCCGTGCAGAAATTGTACAATCAAGACTGTATACAGGCATAATTTTGCTTGTATATTTTCCAACTTCTATGATCTTTCCAACAAGTCCGATATTGCCGTTTTGATATGCAATAACAGGCATGTTTTTGTTAATTCCCTCTGCACTGCCTTTGTCAATTGTCAATGATGCATACAACTTATCAATATCACGTGAGATGATCTGTGCAGGAAAATTCTTCTGCCCAATAGATTCTGAAAAACCAAGCTGTTCCTTGAGCTGTGCATTTTCTTTTCTAATTTCAGCATTAGAACGTTGCATTTGCTGATAATTCTCGAGTTTTTTAGTAAGTTCATCATAATCTTTTTTTAATTCAGAAAGTTCTTTTACTGCTCCGAAAGTATCTTTTACTGCATCGGTAACGGAAAAAAAAACTTTTTCAACCGAAGAAACGATAGAAAATCCAATACGACTAAAATTGATTACAAAACTTCCCGAACTGAATCCAAGACAAATTCCAGAAAAAAGCATAAGTAGAACAAGTAAAATATCGGGAAATTTAAATTTAAATGGTGTCTTCATGTATGACATGTAAATTTGATCTTGCTATTCGTTAAGACTATCATATATAGAGCGGTCTGTAGACATATCTTTAAACAGTTCAAATGCCTCACCAGCACCAAGTGCAACACATTCAAGAGGACGTTCAACGAGGATAACCGGAACACCTGTTTCTTTTGATATAAGTTTAGGAAGTCCTTTCAACATTGAACCTCCACCAGTCATAACGATACCTCGCTCTACTATATCAGCAGCAAGTTCGGGCGGGGTATGACCAAGCGTATTTTTAATTTCTTCAACAATACGTGTAACAGGCTCTTTTAATGCCTCTCTTACCTCGACACTGTCTATTTCGAGCCGCCGGGGAAGCCCTGTAATTGCATCCGTTCCCTTTAGTTCCATTTTCTCTATATTTTTATCAGGTGCCGCATTGCCTATTTGAATTTTTAATCTTTCAGCAGTTTGCTGTCCAATGATAAGGTTATGGACACTTTTTACATGTTTTACAATAGCCTCATCGAATTTATCGCCTCCTATCCGGATCGAACTTGTAATAACCATACCACCTAAAGAGATTACACTTACTTCTGTCGTGCCACCTCCTATATCACAAATCATATGACCTGCTGGTTCATAAATCGGAATTTTTGCACCAATTGCTGCTGCAAGTGATTCTGCTATAACTTCGACTTCCTTTGCACCAGCTTTAAGAGCTGCTTCAATAACAGCTCTTTTTTCAACATCGGTGATACAGGAAGGAATACCTATTTTCATTCGTGTTGATTTAAAAAATTGATGTCTTGGTGTGATTTTTGAGATAAAATATTTTATCATTTTTTCCGTACTGTCTATGTCAGCTATAACTCCGTCTGCAAGAGGACGAATGGCAATAATATTGCTTGGGGTTTTATCAAGCATGCTTTTCGCCTCTGAACCTACCGCTACAATACGCTTAGTTCCTTTTTCAACTGCGACAACAGAAGGTTCGTCTATAACAATACCCTTACCCCTTACATAAATAAGTGTATTACATGTACCTAGATCAATACCTATGTCAGTTGAAAAATTGTCCAAAAAACTCATGTTAGTGTCCTCCCGGGAAAAACTATTTATAATCAGTCATTTTTTTCAAAGCGCCGGGATGATTTACCTGAATACGGAGAGCCTTTCGCCATTCCGAACGGGCCTTCACCAGATCGCCTTGTTTTTCATATATTACACCAAGTCCATAGTATACGTCTGCAGAATTTTCATTTTTTTCTAAAACTGTCATATATTCCTGCTCTGCATCAGTATATTTTCCTTCATCAGTGTAGATAGTACCAAGCAACACGCGACTTTTCAATACCAGTATATCATCCTTGCAGTTATTTATTATGCGAAAAAGATATTGCTCTGCCGCCGCATTTTGTCCCGCTTTACGATACTGTTCTGCAATAGAAAGAAGAAGTGTATCAGATTCCCGTACTAGTAATGCTTCTGTAAAAGCAGATATACTATCTAAAGTCATGTCAAGCGAGGCATAACTAAGACCAAGATATTCAGGTATATCGTCAGCCTTATAACCATCATGTTTTGACATTTGAAGATATTTTATTGCAAGATCAGCATAGTAGTATGATGAAATAGTATTTTTATAAAAATAAGCCTTTCCAAGCATGTATTCAAGTTGAGGTTTGAGTGATTTTTTTGCACTTATAAGGGCTATCCGCAGATTATTAATAGATTCGTCAAGATAATTTTGAGCTGTAGAAGTTTCAAGCTGAGAAACACCAAGATAAAATGATGCATATCCGTGATAAGTAAGTGCAGTATTATTGAAAGGTTTTCGATCAAGTATGTGTTTACTAGTTTCATAAACACCTGTATAGTCATAATTATTCCATCTTGCATAAAGCGTGTATACAGATGATTCACTTCGTATCTTTTTACGAATTATATAATACACAGAAAAAGAGATACCAATACCAACAAAAATAATGCATAAAATAGTTATGAGATTTGGTACGAATTTACTTTTTCGTTTAAAAAAATTTGTATCATCGTTTATGTTATGTTTCATTGTTCACGCTATTATAAAAAAACAGATGGGACCTGTAAGCCGGGTTCTGTCACTGATGTTATTCACATCAGTATAATCATCTATCCTGAATGCAGGTTACCCTGTATTTCAAGCGATCTACCTGCAGTAAAAGTCCGGAAAAACAACTGCTATTTGATCTTACTCCAAATGAGGTTTGCAAGTTACATCTGTTACCAGATGTACGGTAGTCTCTTACACTGCCTTTTCACCCTTACAAGCGGCTTACCGCTTGCGGTTTTTTTTCTGTTGCACTATCTGTCAGTTACGGGTTTTGCACAACTCACATAAGAATTGTACAGCTTCCATATGCTGCCCGGTTATTGCCCGGCATTTTTTCCGGCGGAGCCCGGACTTTAGCCTCATCAACCTATTCTATCATTAGGATAGGTTGATGCGATTATGTCCCATCTGTTAAATATCATTTTTTCAGGATTCAGAATCTTCTTCGCTTTCTGAATCTTCGGAATCATCTCCTTCTTCATCCTCTTCATCAGTAGATTCTTCGGTTTCCTCTGTATCTTCATCTTCAGATAGTTCATCTTCGTCTTTTTCATATTCATCTTCAGTATCGAAGTCTTCATCATCATCAATATCAGCAAGACTACCTGCATCATCGAGTTTAAAATAACTTTCTTGTTCATTTTCGGTAGTTTCTTCATAGAAAAGAATACGACTGCAATACGGACAGAATAGAATATTTTCACCTTTTCGGACTTCGTTTGCAAATTGAGCCGGGAGAATCATATGGCAACCAGTGCAGACACCGTTTTTTACTGCAACGATTCCTTCTGTATTTCGCTGTATAATTCTTTGAAATTTGAATAAAATTTCCTGATCAAGATCAGGTGCAATTTTGTTTTCCTTCTTATTAAGATCTTCAAGTTCATTTTTGTATGAAGTAAGTTCCTTGTCGAGAGAAGATTTACTTACATTAAGATCCGTTTCCTGCGATTTAATCATAGCTTCATATGATTTTAGATTATCATTTAGATCAGCGAGAATCTTTTCCTCTTTTTGAAGCTCTTTACGAATATCCTGTTCCTTGGAAGATGCCTCTGTTATCTGTTTGTCAAGAGCCTCATATTCTCGATGAGTTGTAATATTGTCCATACTTTTCTCACCGTCCTCTCGGGACTTTACAACTTCATCAAGATCGCCGCGCAACTGCATGACTTTTGCTTTTACCACTTCATATTCAGTATTTTTGCTGATAAATTCCTTTTTCATTCGATCAAGAAGCTCGTCTTGCGAACCAAGTTGTTTTGGAGCTTCATCTATCTTCTTTTCAAGGTCATACTTTTTGACAAGAATACTTTGAAGATTTTTAAGTTTGTCGAAAACTTCTGTCATTACCATGATAATAAATTCCTTACTGATAAAATATCTACTTATATTGCTTATAAAATATCATAAATAATATAATAAAATATACATTTTGTCTACAAATGCGTGACATCCGATATTTGTAACTGCCATACAAGCTGTAGTTTTTAATAAACTTACGGTCCGATTTCAATATAATCCCGTAAACCGTTTGCCCGTCTTGGATGCCGAAGCCTTCTAAGGGCCTTAGCCTCTATTTGTCTGATCCGTTCGCGAGTAACATTGAAATATAACCCCACTTCCTCCAATGTAAGTGAATAACCATCTTCAAGACCGAAACGCATTTTTAGAACTTCCTGTTCGCGTGGAGGAAGTGTATCAAGTACAGACCGAATTTGTTCTTTTAAAAGGGTTTCTGCTGTCTGGGAGGCAGGATTTTCAACTTCCTTATCCTCAATAAAATCACCAAGAAGAGAATCCTCTTCCTCTCCTATAGGAGTTTCAAGAGAAATAGGTTCACGTGCTACATTTTTGACCTGTTTAACACGTGACACAGGCCATCCAAGCTGTTGAGCGATTTCATCGTCAGTCGGTTCTCGTCCGAGCTTCTGCATAAGTTGTCTTGATTCTCTTACTACCTTGTTTATCTGTTCTATCATATGAACAGGAACCCTTATTGTACGAGCCTGATCAGAAATAGAACGTGTAATAGCCTGCCTAATCCACCAAGTGGCATAAGTTGAAAATTTAAATCCCTTTCTGTATTCAAATTTTTCCACAGCTTTAATTAGACCGATATTTCCCTCTTGAACAAGGTCAAAAAACTGAAGTCCACGATTTGTATATTTTTTTGCTATAGATACAACAAGACGGAGGTTTGCATTTATAAGACGATTTTTAGCCTGCTCCATCATAATAGAGCCTCGTTCAATTTCTTTTCCCATAGCGAGTATTTCATCTACACTATTTTCAAATTCATATTCCAATCGGTGAAGTTTCCGATCTATCTTTTGAATCTGTGTATAAATATCACGGATATCATCTGTCGTTATACCGAGATCATCTTCCAGTTTTTTGGATTCTGAACGAATTGATATCCGTCGTCCGATACTGCGGAGTTCAGAAGGAGTTGCAACATGCAATTCCTTCATTTTTTTTTCCTGTTTTTGATGGTATTCATCAATTTTCTGACAGGCATCTCGGAATTTCTGATTGAACTTGTCTAGTTCTTCTGTTTGAATATCTATTTTTTGAAGCTGGGGTTGAATTTTTCTGCGAAGAGAAACAAGTTGAGGGGTATCAAAAATTCTGGCAGACTGATCTGCTTCAAAAAGCTGTTTTTTTATGTTCATGTACTGTTTCATTTCCGGTAGTACAGGTTTTATGTTTTCGCTGTAGCAACTTTTTAAACGACGTTTTTCCGCCATTTCTTCATTTATTTCTTTTCTTGGACGCCCCGGTTCATGGGGATCAATACGTGTAAAAGCTTTTTGTGCAACTGCAAAAAATTCAGGAACCATGATGCCAGAATTCTTAATGACATCCTTTATGATATTCTTTCCATTTTCCATTTTTTTAGAAAGAATAACTTCCTGTTCTGCTGTAAGAAGATTTTCCTTACCAATTTCACGTAAATAAAGTCGAATGGGATCATCTACATTCGATTCTTTATCACTATTTACAAGTTTACTGTGTCCGGTTTCATTTTTATTCCCATCAGTATCTTCCTCGATGGGAACTTCTTCATCTGTTGTAACAATATCGTCTTCATCATCTGCATCTTCTTCACTTTCTTCTTCCTCTTCATCTGTTAGAAGATCTTCTGGTTCAACAATTTGTATCTTATTTTCAGAGAAAATCTGAAGCACCGTTTCCATTTTTGGTGAATTGACAAAGTCCTGCCCAAGCATGTCCGTTACTTCGTCCCATGTTATGATTGTCTTTGCTTTTGCATATTCAAGCAGTTTTTCTACGTTAGGGTCTATTTTCTGATCTTTCTGATCTTTCTGATCCATATGATGATACCTTTGTCTTTACTGTTTAAGCCTGCTGTCAAGATTCATTTTTTCTGCAAGAAGTTCGTTGAGTTGTTGCTGGTCACTGGGCGTCATTGGATTGAAAAGTCTGATTCTGTTCATAACTTTTTCACGCTTTCGTTCCAATGAATTCCGCTTAATAAGCTGTATACTGTCCTCTATGATAAGGTTCGAATTTTGAGAAAATTCTCCAGATGAAATTACCCGTGTAATCATCCGTTCAATTTCTGCATCATCACAGTGGTTCAAAATACTGCTCACTGATACACATTGCTCTCTGAAACAATCCTCCAGAATTATGAATAGCTTTTTTGCTACAGGATCCTGAAAATCGTCAACGGTGAGTTCCGCGCGCATAACCTTATATTGGTTCAGATCGGCAATGACTGCAAGAACAGAACGTAATTCAGCATTCAGCTTTATTTCCACATTCTGTTTGTCTGTTGGTGTTAGCTGCCGGTTTTTTAAGCGTTCGCGGGCCTGATCACGGTTATCAAAGTCTTTCTTTACAGCCTCCGGCTTTAGATTAAATGCCTGACATAGTTGTTCCAGACATGACTCTCTCTGTATATCGGATTGAAGCGAATCAACATAAGGGAAAAAAGCAAGCGAAGCTTTTGTTTTTCCCTCTGGTGTATCAACAGCATACTCCTCTCCCAGTTTAGATAATAGAAAGTCGCTATCAAAAATAGCATTGTTAACTTCATTTGTCAAGGTTTCTGCACCAAAATTTACCATAATTTCTGCCGGATCTTTTCCGCCAGACAGTCTGATTATTTTTACAGTAAAACCTTGCGTGCGACACATAATAATGGCGCGCATAGTTGCATTTTGTCCAGCACCATCACTGTCGAATGAAAGCAGCACTGTATCCGCAAAACCGTGTACTATTTTTAATTGGTTTTCTGTCAACGCTGTACCGAGCGGAGCGACTGCATAGGTAATTCCGCACTGGTGATATGCAATACAATCCATATATCCTTCACAAAAAATTACCTTTTTCTGTTCACGAATAGTATTTTTTGCAAAATTAAACGCATACAAGGTTTCTCCCTTTTTGTACTGGATAAGATCTCCCGAATTAAGATATTTAGGTCCATCTCCTTTAAGAATTCGTCCTCCGAGTGCGACACATTGTCCCCGTCTGTTAAAAATCGGAAACATAAGTCTGTCAGAAAAAAAAGCTGAATCAGGATATTTTTTACTGAACAGACCCGAATTATTAAGAAATTCGTTGCTGAAATTTTTTTTTCGGAGAAAGTTTTTAAGCCATCGGCGGTCAGAAGGTGCATATCCCAATTTAAACTTATTGATTGTTTCCATTGTAAGACCACGTCCTGTAATATATGATAGAGCAGATTTTCCACCGTCCGTTTGCGTCAGAAGATAATGAAAAAGAGATGCGGTACGTTCATACAAATCAATATACTGGTCTCTGAGGTCATCATCATGCGAATGCTCTGGAATTTCACCGCCTGTGTATTGGACTTCAATACCTGCCCGTTTTGCAAGGAAACGGATTGCATCGGTATACGATATCTTTTCCATCTCCATTACAAACTTAATGACATCTCCTCCTGCATGACATCCAAAACAATAATAGAATTTTTTATCACCGTCTACATGAAAAGATGCTGTTTTTTCGTTATGAAAGGGACAACATCCCCACCAGTCATTACCGCTTCTTCTTTCGAGTTTAGTGTACTCACCGATAATTGCAATAATGTCAGAAGAATTTTGTACTGATTCTACGGTCTGTGGCGAAATAAGTCCCGGCATTATGTTTTACCTTATTTTTGGATATGATAGAATGTGCCTTCTTTTATATGCTCATCAAAGTCGGCAGTAAATGCATGACGACCTGTATCAGGGTCAATAAGACGAAAATAATAATAGCCTGTTTGTGCTGGTTCTGCAGCAGCTAAAAGAGCGACCATTCCTGGGTTTGAGATTGGTCCAGGCGGAATTGCCGCCCATTTATATGTGTTGTAAGGGCTGTCTATTTTAAGATCCTTATAAGTAATTACATCAGGATGTGGTTTTCCCTCTATTTCAGTAAGTATGTATTCGATCGTCGCGCATGAATATAATCCCATATTTCTTTTCATACGGTTCCGGAATACACTTGCAATGAGAGGAGCTTCGCTGTCTATTCGATATTCTCGTTCAATAATTGATGCAAGAATAACAGTCTGTTTGAAATCTTCTTGTGAAAGAACTTTGAGCGTAGGAACTTTATCTACGTGTTTGAAAAAATTTTTTACCATGATGTCAATTATGTCGGGAGCGTCTAAGCCCGGTGTAAAAAAATATGTATCAGGAAACAAATATCCTTCGAAAGACTTTTCACTAATATTGTATTTTGCTATAAGCGTACTGTCTTTTGCAGCAGAAATAAAATCGGACGAGGAACATATGTCAGCAGACTCAAGACGTTGTGCAATTTTTGAAATTGTCAGTCCTTCAGGAAGGGATACACGGATGTAATTTCTCTTACCGGAAGATACAAGTTTAAATATTTCAGCAGTATTCATGCTGCTTTTTATTTCGTATATACCGCTTTCGAGTCCTATAGTCCTGCATCCAGCAATTTTGCCAAGTATCGGATAACGGGCAGCCAGATAGAATATTTGCCCATTTCTTATAAGCTGTTGTTTTTCAAGAATATCAGCAAGTGTCCGTATTTTCATTCCGGAAGGGACTTCAATCCGGTTAATACGTTCATCCTTTTTTGATGTAATAGGAGTGGTTTCATATAAAAAAAAACAAAGCAACAGACAAAAAAATAAAATTGGTACAATTATAACGATAGTGATAATACCTGTATGTTTTTTCATGAATAAAATTTCTCCGCTTCGTCAATCGACATAGCATTATAAACCTTATCCTCTATGGTTTTTGAAAAATTTGTAAGTCCTGCAGGAATTTCATCCTGATGTTTTCGCATAAAATGCGCCAGAATTTCTGTTTCCTGTGGTGTAAAAGAATAAGTAAAAGAAAGTATATTGATGTTTTTTTTAGAATCTTGTGTCATAACTGTATTTCCGAAGTCTCTGTAGCAAGATAAATTTTTATTTCAGCATGTTCAATATATTCAGCATACCACCGGGCAGCAAGAAGGATAGAGTTAAGTTTTTTGTCGTCATACATCGGTTCATGGTGAAAAAGGAAAACTGATTTTATATTCCAATGTACTGCAAAATCAATTGCATAGCAGAACGCCGAGTGTCCCCAGTTTTCTTTTTGATATGCCTCTGCAACCGTATACTGAGAATCAAGAACAACACAATCTGCGTTTTCAAAAACTGCAGCACGGGCAGAAGTACGATCAAAATCCCTCTGTGAAAGTTCTACATCAGTAGCATATACAAATTTTTTACCGTTTTCCGTCAACGCATAAGAATAAGAATTGCCAGGATGAGACATTTTACAACAATTTATTTTTAAATTACCTATACTGAACGATTCTGCAGGGGAAATCGTATGAAAGTTAATCTTTTTTGTAAAAGTATCAAAAGATACAGGAAAATATGGCCTTTTCATCTGGTCTCGGAGAAGACGTTTTGCGGCCGGAAATACCGAATATATATCTATTGTTGTTTCTTGATTATATGCTGCATCAAAAAAAGGAAGTCCCTGAAGATGATCCCAATGAAAATGAGAAAGAAGCAGGTTGTAATGATTATCAGCAGGTTTATTGCCATGTTTACCCATGACACGCAGCCCGGAGCCTGCATCGAGAACTATTTCTGTACCATCATCAGATTTTACCTCAACACAAGGAGTATTTCCCCCTGTAGTTCCGTACAACCATGCAGGAAGTGTCATTATAAAACGTTCACGAGAATCCTGCGATTCAATATCCTTCTGCGTAATACGCTGCACTACGGCGGTTATTTTTGCCTGAATTTGCATGGGAGTTAGAGGTGAAGGAATCGATCCTCTTACGCCCCAGAAACTAATTTTCAATTATTTTCCCCTCTCGAATTATTTTAGAAAAATGAAGTGGATCATTGTGTTCGTATAAAAAAAGTTGATTCATTATTTCGTCTTTAGTCCATAATTTTCCACTAGCTATTCCCGGACATGATTTTTTTTCATTATTCCAGAAAAATTTTCTGGAAAGAAGCCTCGTCCAGAAAGGATATGTAGCGCATTGGACAGGACGGGCACCGTATGCAGTACATCCGTTATCCCATAGTATACAGTCATATGCATTTGTTTCCCTCAGACAAAGAACGTTTGTTCCGTCATAATACGGAACCATACGGCAGTATTGTTCTAAAAACTTATCTTCTGTCAAATTAAACCATAGACATAACTTTGTCAAATCTGCATGAGACAAAAATACGAATCCTGGTTCTATCCGGCAGCAATGAGAACAACATCTACATGTAAAACGAAGACCATTATCAAAAAAAGGCATCAGTTATATTATAAATAGAAAAAGGGCTGAAAGCAATGATTTCAGCCCTTTTAAAAATGGGGAGTGAAGGATTCGGACCTACGAAGGCATAGCCAGCAGATTTACAGTCTGTCCCATTTGACCACTCTGGAAACTCCCCAGATATTTGTTCATAATAAGCCGCCAGAGGGATTCGAACCCACGACCTCGAGATTACAAATCACGCGCTGCTACCAGCTGAGCTATAGCGGCATATCGAACGTGTTGCATAATAAATGAATCAGGTTTTTTTGTCAATAGCCTTTTATAAGCAAATTAAAAAAAGGCATGTACTGGTTCATGACAACCTGATGCCATGAATATTTTTCATGAACATATGCAGCAGATTGGACAATTATTCGATAAAGGTATTCCGGGTCGTTTTCTTTTTTCTTTATAAGGTTTGAAAGTATGCAAGAAAGTTCTTCAGAAGTATTCGGACTGTAGAGAAAACCTGTTGTACCGTCGATAATTTTCTTAAGGCCACCGGTTGCGTTTGCTACTGGTATAGTTCCATATATTTGTGCGATAAAATCTTCTAGTCCGCATGGTTCAAAATAGCTTGGCAGAACGATGAAGTCGCATACAGCAGAAGACAGTCGTGCCATAGCACGATTGTATCCCTTAAAAAATACAATACTGCCGTTGGATAAATTGGCAAGATTTTCCATGTCATGTTCAAGTTTTGGTTCCCCCTGCCCTATTATGATAAATCTTGCATTTTCATATGTGCGAACGATTTTTTTTGCAGCTTCTGCTAGTACAAGAATTCCTTTCTGAGATACAATGCGTCCATGATATGAAAAGTAAACTGCATTTTTTATGCCACTATTTTGACGGATGTATCCTGAGCGACTAATACCGGTAAGATAACGAACATTCTCAGCATGAAGTTCATCTTTTTTTTCTGCTGCAAAATGAGCAAGAAAAAAGTCTCTGCAACGGTATTTTCCTTCAAGATTACCTTTTTCAGGATTATACGTAAAGGGCAGCAGTGAAATTGTGCTATGTGTAGGATTATAACGTTCATAATCTATTCCATTCGTAATACCTGTTATACGAATACCGCGGCGCGCAAAAATCTCTGATAAACCGTCAGTATCCTGATTATGACTAGGATCCGAAAGTTCCTCTGCATATTGCGTTGAAACAGTCGTAAGAGCAGCACATCCTGCTGCAAGTAGAAACGGTTCAACCCTGTCACCATTCATGGCACCACAGAGAACGGATTCAGGCAAATTCGTATATTTTTTTGCTTCTGCAATAGTAGCGAAGCTATGATGATAATAAGGACCTGCGTTATGAATAGTAACAACACATTTTGTTTTTTTAAAAGCAGAAATATCACTGTATACGATGTATGACGGAAGAACTGCCGTTGAAGCATCTTCACAAAGTATAATATCGGGAGTTTCGGATTGTGAAATGTTTCTCCCGTATAACGCGACGGCACGCTGAAATAATGTTTCAAGAAGAAGGGAATCAATATGCCCGCTACCTCTTTTATGAGACGAATTATTTTTTTCTTCTTCTTCCGTATATGTATAAACACCGAGCTTTTCTGAAAAATGTTGATTCTTGATAAAAACAACCCGAATATCAGTATGTAAAAGAATTGCTGTTGTAAATGAAACCGTTTCATTTTTGTCGCAGATATGGAAAGAAACAGGAGAAAAAGCATCCTGTTCTATATTTGTTATTTCATCAAAATCTGTACAGCCAAATTGAGGAATAAACAGCATGACCTTATTTCCACACCGGGCAAGTTCCTCACTTAAAGAACGTGCTACATTTTTTACACCACCGGCTTCTGCTATACCGGCAAATTCCATAGAGACCATCCAGATGTTCATTTTTATTTCTCCGCAAAATCAGGGCGTAGTTTCTCTGCCCCCTGTATATAGACGTGGTGAGGTTCTGAACCTTCTGTCATATATGTAGTCACAAGTACGCGTATTGTTTTGGGAAGCATATGCTCTGTAGCCGGTTCCTGACTGCAGAATAATGCACAACGTGAAACGTCAAGACCACATTTTCCTTTTCGGAGTGCAGCAGCAGGGTTAAGGGCTGTAAGATCGGATGTAATTGTAAACTGTATTGAAACAATATTTTCCGGTAAAACGATATTGTATGAAAATAGACTGCTGCACATCGTGCATACAGCTTTTATAATCGATTCTGCATTGTTATCCGCGCATACTGCTCCGCGTAATCCATAAAGTCTGATATTAGTATTCATTATTTGTTTCCTGAAAAAAGATCCTGTAGTTCGGGAAATTGCTGTAGCAGCTCGCTTACCTTTTTTTTACGTTCTGCTGTCCGTTCTCGCTGGTGTTTTTGTTCTTCAATATATGTATCCCGTGCATTATTGTATAGGGTGCGATCCGGTAATTTTGAAAAACTGATGGAGAAATCTGTAAATATAATAAATGGCCAGTTTTCGGCTGCCCTGATCCCATTCAGAATATCATCCGGTTTTAATGATTCCGGACGAAATGACGGATTTTCAGCTATTTTGTCCAGTATAAAAACTGCCGCTTTATTTGCAAGTACCGAATAAGCAGAATCAAGATATGAATTCAGACTGTCAGAATCCGAGATGATACCATTTTTAACAAGTTGTGCAATATCGTCCGGTACAGCTTTACCTGAAATTGAAAAATCAAATCTGTAAGAGAAATCAGGATGCATATCAAACACCCCGCTGTATACGTCTGCAGAAGGAAGAGATCCTTGTATGCTTTTTGTTTCAGTGTACGGCTTGAGACTGAACAACCTGAGTTCTGCATTTGTCGGAATCAGACATTCCCAGTGCCATGTAAATTTTCCAGGAAGAACAGGGTCTCTGTTTACTCCGCTAGTTTTTGAAATGAGTATACCGCATTTTTCTGGCCCGACTTTAAATTGTGTCCATCCCCCAAAAAAGACAAATCCGACGAAAATAATTACTATAATTATTTCTGCAATGTTTTTTTTCTTCATCTCTCATGAATCCTCTTGATGTATGAACATTCTGTTTGTAGTATATCATATACTTATTGCAAGTATATAATTTTTTACCCACAGACGGCAAGGTATTATTTTATGGACAAAAAAAAAGAAAACCAACCGCTTTTATACCGGATTTTAGTCCGTACAGTATTGTTTTTTACTCTTTTTCTTTCTTCCTTATTGTTTTTCTATACTTTGGGAAATTATCAGGAATTTATAGACAAAAATCAGAATCTAATACTGTCCATAGCAACGATTACAGCTATTATACTCATTTTCGTTTCTTCTGCAGGATTAATTGTTTCTGTATTACTTTTTTTCAGAAAACGAGCACCCCGGTCCGGCCGGTATCTGGTTTCTTTTTTCTGGATGGTATCAGCTTTTTTCTACGGATTTGCTTTTATGTTTATAACCCGTATTATTAATTTTCTTTCAAAAGGAATCTGACTTCAGCCGTATACGGGACAATAAGCAGGGCTGGCATTCCGTATGCGGAAATTGTAACAGGTTTTCCGGACTTTGCATATTCATCAGAAATTCTGTTGCTTACACTTGGCATACCTTCTGCGCGGAATACGTTACTTTCCCATTTTAAGCCGTGGGATACGAGTGTACCTCCTGTACGTGATACCGATGTGCGGGCAACAGACACTGTTTCGCCTCTGGTAAGACGTGAGATTTCAACGGTCGTTTCAGCAGCAATATAGTAAAGTACCTGTGAAGATAGCAGCCATGCCTGAGCATGATGAACAGAAGAGAATGTATCATATATTGCAATCAGGTGGTCAAGTCTGCCTCCATCCCCTCCTACCAGTGTTATAAATGGTACCGCAAGCTTTTTTTCTGCGATTTTGTATGCACTATCGAAAGCGAGCTCTGTGTCAGTCCAGTCCTTATCAGGAGGAAATCGTTCTTCGATGTCGGCAGGATATTGAGTAAGTAAGTCTTTGTCTGAAACACTATCGAAATCTCCCAGAATTTTTTGAGGAGTGAAATCAATTCTGTCGGCGTAAAAATCAGTATAGTGCCGTATTGTATCAAGTCCGGAGTCAGCAGCTATGATATACTCTGGAATATGTGTCTGCCAGTACCTTGTTGTAACAGATGGATCTGGATATGCTCCACCGGTAAAAATGGTTATATGTATGGACTTTTTTGGCTTTAAAAAATTATAATCACTCATATATGAATAGTATCACTAAAGCTGTAAAAATTCCTCTCGTTCTCAAAAAAATGCACGAAATACTTGCATCCGGTGGATTCAAATCATATCTTGTCGGTGGCGCTGTACGGGATATGATTATGGGGAAAAAGCCACACGATTACGATGTCGCAACTGATGCAAGTCCGCGAAATGTGATGAAGCTTTTTTCCAGGGTAATTCCTACAGGAATAGAACACGGTACAGTGACAGTGCTTCTTATGGGATACAGTATTGAAATTACAACATTCCGTACAGAAAGTGGGTATAGTGACGGTCGTCATCCTGACAGTATTAAATATGCGGCAACAATTGAGGAAGATTTGTCTCGCCGTGACTTTACAATGAATGCTATTGCAGTAGATCTTGCAGAAGGTTCAATTATAGACCCGTTTTCCGGACGTAGTGATATAAAAGCAAAACTGATACGCACCGTAGGAAATGCCCATGATCGTTTTTGTGAAGACGGACTCAGGCCTGTCAGAGCGCTACGTTTCGCAGCACAATTAGATTTTAGTATAGAAAAAGATACATATTTAAATATTTTTGAACAAGAAACGCTTTCTGTTGTGAGCAAGATATCAATTGAACGTTTTCGTGATGAGTTTACAAAAATACTTGCATCAAAAAAACCTTCTATTGGCTTAAAACTAATGGAAGAAACAGGGATAATGAATCTGTTTATTTCAGAGCTTATTCCGTGCAGAGGCTGTGCGCAGAAAGACATACGGGGATTTCATGAGTTTGACGTACTGGACCACCTTTTTTATGCATGTGATGGAGCCTCACCGGACAACCTTATTGTCCGCCTTGCAGCTTTATTTCACGATATCGGCAAACCTGCTGTAAAAAAAGTTGAACAAACAGATGCAGGTAATGTAAATACCTTCTACAACCATGAACAGAGAGGTGCGGTCATAACAAAAACTGTTCTTACCCGGCTCCGTTATCCGACAAAAATTGTAAATGATGTCACACGTTTGGTAAAAGAACATATGTTTCACTATGAGCATACTTGGAGCGATGCCGCTGTCCGTCGCTTTATTGTCCGGGTAGGGATCGAATATCTTGATGATTTGTTCGATTTACGTCTTGCTGACATTTTCGGCATGCACCGTGTACCCGTACGTGTACACGACAGCGAGGCAGGAATGAATCTTATCGAACTAAAAGATAGAATTACAAAAGTAGTGGCAGAAAAATCGGTAATGAGTCTGAGGAATCTGGCAATAAACGGTAAAGATCTTATAGCAGCTGGTATTCCGCCGGGAAAAGAGCTGGGAAGAATTCTCACTGAACTTTTCAGCACCGTTCTGGATGATCCTTCGCAGAATACCAGAGAAACATTATTAATAATCGCAAAAAATATTTATTATCGAAAATAATAAGTATGTATCAAATTTCCATATTCATAACATGACGGACTTCGTTAAGCGTTTGAACTGCTATTTGGCGTGCTGCTTTTGCACCATCAAGGAGAACCTGCCGTATATATGCAGGATCAGCCTCTAATCGTTTCCGTTCCTCACGCAGCGGACGAAGCTCTGTATTAAGAGCCTGCGTAAGTTCTGCCTTAAGTTTTCCACCTCCACCATCACCGATTCGAGACGCAACAGCATCAGGAGTTTCTTTTGTGCATAAAGAAATAAGCATGAGCAGGTTTGCGACTTCCGGTCTGTTTACGGGGTCATATGTTATGGTGCGTTCTGCATCTGTTTTCGCTTTTTTAATAAGGGATGCTGTTTCGTCTTCTGATGCACAAAGCATGATGGCATTACCCCGGCTTTTACTCATTTTTTGTCCGCCGTCGAGTCCTTTAATATTCGGAGTCTTGGAGAGCAGTGCATATGGTTCTGGAAACACAGGCTTCTGATCTATACAGAATTTTTCATTAAATTTACGTGCAATTTTACGTGTAAGTTCAAGGTGCGGAAGCTGATCTTTTCCGACAGGAACAACATTACCTTTACAGAAAAGAATATCACATGCCTGATGGACAGGATATGTATACATGCCTGCATTAACATTCGTTATACCGGCAGATTGTATTTCTTCTTTTACTGTCGGATTACGGGAAAGTTCTGCATTTGACACAAGTGTAAGAAACGGGATCATAAGCTGATTACATTCCGGCACATAGCTGTGCGGATAGATAATAACATTTTTTCCCGGTTTTATACCGGCGGCAAGATAATCAATTACTAGTTGTTTTGTATTTTGACTTATTTCCTGATATGCATCATGATCCGTAAGTACCTGATAGTCAGCGATAAGAATCATAGAAGGTACGCCCAGATTCTGGAGACGAACCCGGTTCTGCAGCGAACCGAAATAATGACCTATATGGAGCCGGCCTGTCGGACGATCACCGGTGAGCACACGGTATTTTTGAGGATTTACCAGAATATCAGCCTCTATATTTCTGCTCATTTCAAGAGCTGCTTCATACGTTCCGTTTACATCTGTTTCGTTTAGTTCATCTGGCATGACTTCTTCCCTTTTCAATAAAATATTTATAACTACAGTATCACACAATGTTTTTTTTTGCTATATGTGTTATACTATACACTACATAAAAAGATATGAGTGAAAAACAAGCAGTAAAAGTATTTCAGGAATGGCTTGACGGTTATCTTGATTTTGAACGTCTTCCACAGAAAAATATATTCTGGCTCGATACAATAAAATTTCTGTGCAACAGATTCGGAAATCCTCAGAATGCCTCTCCCTGTTTTCATGTTGCAGGTTCAAAAGGAAAAGGGTCTGTTTCAAAAATGATAGCGTGTATTCTGGAAGAAGCTGGTCTATCCTGTGGATTATATACGTCTCCGCATATAATTGATTTTCGAGAACGCATAAGTACGGCTTTAGATTTTTTTCCTGAAAATATTTACGAATCGGCTATCAGAGAGATAGTGCCACGTATTGAATCAATAATTCCTGAAGAACTTCCGGGCGGACGTTCAATTACATGGTTTGAACTTGTGACTTTATATGCTTTTCTCTGTTTCAGACATGCAAAGGTTGATTATGCGGTATATGAAGTAGGAATGGGAGGACGTCTTGATGCAACGAACGTTGTAACACCCTGTGTATGCTGTATAACGCCAATAGAACTGGAGCATACAGAATATCTGGGGGATACGCTGGAAAAAATTGCAGGTGAAAAGGCTGGAATTATAAAGAAAGGTGTTCCTGTTATCGTAGCTGAACAGCAGACAGAATCCGTACGTGATGTTTTCCGGAAAAAAGCAATAGAAATCGGAACGGTGTGTAATTTTGTAGACAATTTAATAACATCTATCGATTATTCGTATTCTACAAGTGTTGAGTCAGCGGCAGAATCAGGAAGCAGAATTACATGCGGAATGCGCATACATATTGAAAGCAACCTTTTTTCCCGGCCTGTTGATACGGTATTGCAGCTTCTTGGCTCAATACAAGCGAAAAACGCAGCTCAGGCCGCATTTGCAGTAAAGACCGTATTTCCTGATATGGATGAATCAATCATAGAAAGGGGGTTGTCAAAAGCAGTTTTGCCCGGCCGATTTGAAATAACATATACCCAAAAATACCCAAAACTTACTTATCTTATTCTTGATGGTGCACATACGGTAAACAGTATACGATACACAATCGAAACGCTGAAAAGACTTTTTACTGACAGTACCCTGCATTTACTTTTTGCCTGTGCGGCAGATAAGGATGTAAGCGATATTGCACCAATATTTAAAGGGCTGTTTTCTAAAATAACGCTTACACGACCGGGAGGAACAAAACATTCTGATATTGAAAAAGAAAAATTGGCTTTTATAGATGCTGGTATGATATTTACTGCAGATACAGATTTTTCACAAGCAATACCTTCCGCTCTTTTACAGGCGGAAAGTAAAAACGCAGTATTGCTTGTTACTGGATCATTTTATCTAGTAGCCGAGGTTAAAAAATATATAAACTGATTTTTAAACATAAAATCATACAATAACACGAGGAACCCGCTTTGTAATACCTGTCATAATTTCATACGCGATTGTACCAGTTCTCCGTGCAATATCTTCTGCATCCTGCAGTGCACCAGAGTTCTTTGGGCCAAAAAAAACAGCTTTATCCCACCGATGTACATCAGAATTATTTTTTCCTATATCTACCATACATTGATCCATACATATTCTTCCGACGACAGGATATGACTTCTCGTTAATTGCGACTGTCAGCCCGGGAGAAAAACGCCGCAAAAGTCCGTCTGCATATCCTATTGGAAGTACTGCTATATCTGTATCCCGTTCAACAGTCCACGTACGGCCGTAGGAAACGTATTTTCCTGCTTTGAATGGACGGATTGAAACAATTTCTGATTCGAGAGACATAACAGGTTCCAATTCGCATGGAATCCCCTTTACAGCAAAATATTCACGGTCGATTTGTCCGGCATAATAACCATACGTAATAATTCCGGAACGTACCATATCGAGCTGCATTTCAGGATGATCAAGGAGTGCTGCAGAAGCGGCACAATGGCATATTCCCGGTTCAATTCCCGCCTTTTTTATTGCGTTTACAGACGATACGAATGTATCGAATTGCATCCTTGTGTAGATGCGGTCGGCATCATTTATTCCATCAGCAGATGAACAGTGTGTACATACGCCTTCCAGCGACAAATGTGCAGAACGTATTATAAAAGTTGCAGCTTCCACTGCTTCTTCCGGCATACAACCTATTCGTCCCATACCGGTATCAACTGCCAGATGTACCGGAAATTTCGATTTATCATTAAATCTTCCTGCTGCTTTATCTAACGCTGTGATGTATTCTCTGTCAAACACAAACGGCGTGATGTTATATCTTACGACAGATTCCATTTCATCTTTTGAGCACAGGCTGAGCATAAGAATCGGGCAGGATATACCGTTTTCGCGTAGTTCTATACCTTCATCCACGGTAGCAACTGCAAGATAAGAAGCGCCGCATTCAATAGCGGTTCGTGCAGTAAAAACTGCACCACACCCATATCCGTCAGCTTTTACCGCTATGCACAGTTTTGTTTGAGGCCTTTGTATAAAAGAACGGATTACTCCAAGATTATGTTTTAAGTTATCACCATAAATTACAGCACGTGTACATCTCATAGAATATGATTTTAGGTATATAACACAATTTTATCAATACCATTAAAAAAATTATTGAGATTTTCTTAGAAAAGCGGTATAATAATGTCATTATATATTATAAGTAGTCAAGGCAAACTATGAAAAAGATCCTTTATTTTAAGAAGTATTTTGTTTTTGTATGGTGTTTATGTGTACTGTTCTGGTCATGTACTACAATAAGGCTGAAGGAAAAAACAACAGAAGAAAAAACGGATGTTTTAAATGTAATTGAAAAAAAGAAAGTTTCATCTTTTTCAAATGAAAATGTTTCCGACGATATAGAAAAAAGGGCTTCTCAAACTGCTGAACAGCAATTTAAAGAAAAAATTGCAAATATTGATTTTTTAATCAAAGCGTCACCAGGTCAGACTTCGAAAAACATTGCATTTACTACATCATATGTAGTAGAAGTTATTGATGCTTCAAAAAAGCCTGTTTCTGATTTTTCTGTCACAATTTCCTATCCTGCGTCGCGAATGAACGATACAATCGTGTATGCAACGAAAATATTGAATACAGATTCTGACGGATTAATTACCTTTATGCCGGAAATACCGGAGTTTTCTTTTGATGATAAGATAACATTTTATCCTACTCCTATAAGTTCTGATCCTTCAATTATGCAGACTGCGTATGCTGCAGGAATTACGGCCTCATATAAAGTTATTACAGATTATCTTCATAAGCCAGGTGTTATTTATGTTTTTGATTTCAATGAAAATGACAACCCTGGTACCAATTCTCAGTATCTTCTGAAAGAACTTATCAATTCAGGAGTACGAGTTGGAAACTCTCCAATTCCAACTTCAAATTATCTTTCTCAATCTATTGAATCACTATACAGAGCGACATACAAGATCGTTGGAAACGCTTATTCTTTTATGATCTGTGGTTCTGTAAAATATGCAAAAAAAATTGAAACAGAAGAAGATGGAAAATACGTCTGCCAGCTAGTTGCTGATATACAGTGTATTGATATGAAAGATGGTTCTGTCATATATTCGACACAGCTGTCAGAAACTGCTGCTGCTGAATCAAAATACAAAGTAGCAGATACATGCAGGAAACTTCTTGCGGAAAAAACAGCGCATGCTATCTTATATGGTATGTAAGTACTGATTTATTTTATTATTGAAGGAAAACTGAATGATTTACACAGACACACGGGATAAAACTGTAAAAACTGATTTTCGTACCGCTGTTATGAATGGTATGAATTCAAAGACTGGCGGATTATATATTCCTGTTTCATATCCGAAACTAGATTCATCATTTATAAATAAAAACCCGGCACCAACTTTTCGTGAAATTGCTTTAAGAATGGCCCTTCCCTATGTTGAAAGTGAAATTTCTGTCAATGAACTTACAGGCATCATAGAAGATGCATACCCTTTTTCTCCGAAAATTGTCCCACTAGATTCTATTACATATGTTCTTGAACTATTTCACGGACCGACATGTGCGTTTAAAGATTTTGGTGCTCGTTTTATGGCGCGCGTTATGTCATACTTCAACCGCAGTGAAAACGGGAGACTTCATATTCTGGTAGCAACCTCAGGAGATACAGGGAGTGCTGTTGGCAGCGCGTTTCATAATGTTCCTGGGCTTGATGTTACAATTCTTTATCCAGATGGTAAAGTAAGTCTGCTGCAGGAAAAACAACTTTCGACATTCACTGGTAACGTACAAGCACTTAAGATTCAAGGTACATTTGACGATTGCCAGAAACTTGTAAAAACTGCATTTACCGACGATGAACTTCGGAAAACACTTCGTCTTTCATCTGCTAATTCCATCAATATTGCCCGTCTTTTGCCACAAAGTTTTTATTATATGTATTCAGCTCTTACTGTACGGGACCGGTGTGCGCTTGATAATAAAATCGATAATCCGTCCATTGTAATGGTTGTACCGTCCGGAAACTTTGGAAATCTTACTTCCGGTCTTATAGCACGCGAAATGGGCGCTCCTATTGAAGGATTTGTTGCCGCAACAAATACGAACCGTACTATTCCTGACTGGATTGCTACAGGCAATTATAAAGCACGTCCATCGATTGAGACATATGCAAATGCAATGGATGTCGGAGCCCCCAGTAACTTTGAACGTATAGCAGCTATGTATACCCTCGAACAGGTACGTCATCTTTTTGCATCATATTGGCTTGATAATGACGGTATTATTAAGGCAATAAAATCATGTTATGACCGTACAGGTTACATTATTGATCCTCACGGTTCAATCGGCTGGAAGGCATGGGACGATATTCGTAGTGGATCTATGGAAAATCTTATAGGAGGACTATCCTGCAGCTACGAAAAGCCCGGACTTACGCCCAATATACCTGACTGGGCACAGAAAGTTGTTGGAAAAAAATCTGTTGGTATTCTTCTTGAAACTGCAGATCCGGCTAAGTTCGGCTCAACAGTTTCGTCTGCAATTGGGAGGGAGCCTTCAATTCCTTCAAGACTTGCTGAAGTACTGAAACTTGAGGACCATGCGGTTCCGATGAAAAATGATTATCAACTATTCAAAACATGGTTGCTTGACAATCGGCATAAATAAAACTAAGTTTTTTAGTCTGGTGTAGAAGGAAAACAATCTTTCATTATTTGATACGAAAAAAAAGAGCGATACCTACTGATAAAGGTATCGCTCTTTTTTTACATATTGGCATATTTCTGAATTGTATCGTTCAGATGTTCTATCGGGATACCTGCCAGACGGAACATCTCAAGAGAATCTTCTTCATCGTGATAATGCATTTCGCATACTACACGCTTTATTCCACAGTTTATAATAAGCATTGCACATGTACGACATGGAGTCATTTTACAGTAAACAGTCGCTCCGTCTATTGCAATACCACGTTTTGCTGCCTGGCAGATAGCATTCTGTTCAGCATGTACAGTTCGTACACAATGTTGTGAAATAGTACCATCGGAATGAATGACTTTTCTCATCAAATGGCCGACATCGTCACAGTGCGGCAGGCCAGCAGGAGATCCTACATACCCTGTTACCAGAATTTGATTATCTCTTGCAATTACACATCCTGATCTTCCCCGGTCGCAGGTCGCCCGTTTTGCAACTGTTCTGCAGACTTCCATAAAGTATTCATCCCATGTAGGGCGTATATATTTTTCGACACTTTTGTTTTTTTCTGCCATAACAATTACTTCGCCATCAAGGCATCAACAATAATTTTTGCAACAAAAATGACAAACAATATCCAGGTAACAACAGAGATATCCCTGTTTTTCCTGGTTGTTACTTTACAGATGACATAGCTGATGACACCCCATGAAATACCCGTTGCAATACTATATGAAAACGGCATTGACATGATTACAATAAATGCAGGAATACCTTCCGTAGGATCTTTAAACTCTATGCCTGTTACAGCCTTCATCATCATATACCCAACAATGATGAGAGCCGGAGCTGTTGCAGCGCTCGGAACAAGGAGAAACAGAGGACTAAGGAACAACGCAAGGAAGAATAGGACGGCCGTTGTAACAGAAGTAAGTCCGGTACGTCCACCCTCTGCAATACCAGATGTACTTTCAACATAGCTGGTAACTGTTGATGTCCCAAGCATTGCACCGGCGACTGTTCCGATCGCATCAGCAAGAAGGGCCTGATTTACATTCTTGATATTTCCATCTTTGTCTTTAAGATTACATTGCTCTGCAACCCCCATAAGTGTACCAATTGTATCAAACATATCAACAAAAAGAAATGTAAAAAACACCGTAAAGAATTTCAATGAAATAATATTACTGAAATCAAATTTACAGAATATTGGTGCAGCAGGAAGCGAAACAGGTGAGAATCCGGCAGGAATTTTTGTAACACCGAGAGGTATTCCGATTATTGTTGTTGCAATGATTCCGATTATTATTGCTCCCGGAATATTACGACAGATAAGAATGACAGTAATAATGAGGCCTATGATAGTAACAAGGGCTGCACTTTTTAAAGGAACAAATCCGATGATCGTCCCTGTATTACCTGAAACAATTCCACCGTCCGCGAGTCCGATCAGAGTTATAAAAAGCCCTATACCTACGGCAACTGATTTTTTAAGATTCAATGGAATGGCTTTAATGATAGCTTCTCGAACTTTGCAGAGAGAAAGGATAATGAAAAGAATTCCTTCAATAAAAACTGCAGTAAGGGCAGTCTGCCATGAATACCCCATACCTATAACAACGGTATAGGTAAAAAATGCGTTAAGCCCCATGCCGGGAGCAAGCGCTACAGGAAGATTTGCCATGAACGCCATGACGAGTGTTGCAATCCCTGAAGAAACAGCAGTAGCTGTAAAAACACTGCCGGGATTCATATGGGCCTGACTGAGCATTGCAGGGTTTACAGAAAGAATATATGCCATTGCAAGAAATGTTGTGATTCCTGCAAGAATTTCTGTACGGACATTTGTTCCTCGTTCCTTTAGTTTAAAAAAATTTTCCATAATTATGGAACCTCCAATTTGAAAATAGAAACTAATTATACCATTCTAAAAAAGAAAAAACAAATTATTTTTTATGAGTTGACATGAAACATTTTTTTCTATATAGTAAATACATCTTGCGGCTGTCATATAACGGCTCATTATCTAAGCCTTCCAAGCTTATGACGAGGGTTCGACTCCCTTCAGCCGCTTAAAAGAGTCGGTTTTCTATGCCGGCTCTTTTTATTTAACAACAATACATCTGTATTAGATGTAATAATTAAAAATTTTTACATTTTAGTATTTAATATAGCCTTTTTTTACATAAATATGCATTGCGTTTTTTTATTATTATTCGTATAATCCAGACCAATGAGGTACTTATGAAAATTGAAGTCTGCGTTGGAAGTTCATGTCATGTAAAAGGTGGTCAAAACATTCTTAATCTTTTAAAAAAATCGATTAAAGAGAATGGCCTTGAAGATAAAGTAATGCTTGCGGGTACAACCTGTCTTGGACAATGTAAATCATCGGGTGTAAATATGCGTATTGATGGAAATGTTGTTACAGGTGTAACAGAAGCTGGTTTTAACGATTTTTTCAAGAGCAGTGTTCTTATTCCTTTGGGAAAATGACTCATTCCTCCCTTACGCTGACTGCGGAGGGAGGAAAATTGTAACATATATAAATCAGAGATTAATGCAGCAACAAAAAAGTCATTATTTTACTTATTTTTCTGCTGTAAACCGTTTTTTACATATTCTGCAAGCAATGTGTTTGCAATTTTTGGATTTGCTATAACAGAGGGGCCTCCGATACATCCTCCCTCACATGCCATTACTTCAATCAGATTCGGACAATCTGCCGGCTGTGGTATTTTTCCTTCATTTATCATTCCGTACATATTAAGCGTTTTCATACCCGTTTTGTTAAGACCGTTGATATAACCGGCGCGAAGTATATTTTTATTGTGAAGGCGAACCTTTACAGCTTCAGCTACTCCGCCAGACTTCGCAAATCCCCTGCCCGTCGCGGTCGGAATATTTTTCCCTGGTTTCGGTTCAAGAGATGCTATATCTATTTTTTTTGCAATGAACAGCGCCCCTACTTCTTCTATTGAAAGTACATAGTCTACAAGTTTATCGTCGAATCCTTCCCTTCTTTTTGCTAAACACGGACCTATAAAAACCGTAATACATTTCGGATCTTCATTTTTGGCAATTTCTGCAGTATAATGCATTGGACTTCGTGTAGCAGAAACACATGGTTTTAAGGCAGGAACATGAATCTGCACTGCGCGTACATAAGCGGGACAA
>JALNVF010000012.1 GCA_023231445.1 Treponema sp.
AGAAAAAGCATTTAAGCAGAGTGAAGCGCATCGTATTCACAATAAAGCAATAAAATCAAAATGCAGAACTTATGCTAAACAGTTCGTTCAGGCTGTTCAGGGCAAGGATCAAAAGGCTGCTGAGGAAAAATATGTTCTTCTTCAGAAAGAGCTTGATTCGGCACGCAGCAAGGGTGTTTTAAAACGGAATGCAGTTTCCCGCAAAAAGTCGCGTATGATGAAACTTTATAACGTGACATTTGCCGCAGCTGCAGCGAAATAACTTTTAAAGTTACTTTTTGCTTAAAAAATCCAGTTGATGTGAGCGTCACTTCGGCTGGATTTTGTTTCATTGTTGTTGAGTAGGAATTTTATGTCTTTAAAGAAAATTACGAAATATGACCTTGTCGAATCTATCTATCAAAACACAAAATGTGAAAAACGTGTTGTTCAGCAGGTTATTGAGGGTTTCCTTGAAGAAGTAAAGAAATCGCTTGAAAGCGGTTCAACAATTGAACTTCGCGGATTCGGCACTTTTGAGCCTCGTCTGCGGAAAGGGCGTATTTCTGCACGCAATCCTAAAACAGGGGAAAAGCTCTCTGTTGATCCTCATTATGTTGCAGCTTTTCGATCCGGACAGGAATTAAAAAAAGCTTTATGGGATTTACAAAATCAATCTGTTGAAAAATAATGCCGGTAAACGAAAAATGGTATCCTGCAGTTAATAAGATTCTGGTACAAATACTGCTTGTTATAAGTGGGGCAGTGTTTTTTGCGTTTGCTATTCCCGGTTTTGTTTTTTCAGAAGGCATTCCATTATTTGCATGGTTTATGTATGTGCCTGTTTTTATGATTGTATATAGAGCACAATTTAAAACTGTATGGATATGGGGTGGCTTATACGGGATCGTTTCTTACGGTTTATACACTTCGTGGCTTGCAACATTCAGTACGGCCGGAATGATTGCCGTAGGTTTTGAGTATTTTGTATTCTGTGCAGTTCTTTTTCTTGTTTTAAAATCAGCGGAAATTTTTTGCGGTAAATATGCATGGATAGTGCAGTGGCTTATTTTTTGTGCGTATGAATACATAAAGACGCTCGGTTTTACCGGGTTCAGCTACGGTGTATCTGCATACACTCAGTGGAGAAATATTCCGCTCATTCAGTTTTCTGCTGTTACCGGTGTCTGGGGAATCACCGCCCTTATCGATTTTTCTTCTGCACTGTTGTACCGTGTAATACTTGATTTTTATGACAGTTTTTCATTTACAAATTTATTAAAGAGTTTCAAAAGACATGGTAAGGCACTATGCATATGGGCTGTATGTCTGTGCACTGTGCTGATTTATGGTATTGTAGTTATTGGCAATACTTCAGGACAAACAGGAAAATATGTTAAAGTATGCGCTGTGCAGAACAATACTGATCCGTGGAAAGGCGGGGTCGATGCATATGAACGGGATTCTAAGACTCTTATAAATCTTACGAAGAAAGCGCTTGAGGAAGATAAAGATATTCAGATTGTCGTATGGCCGGAAACTGCCGTTGTACCTTCTATAATTATGCAGTATAACCGGCGGAAAGACAGAAAACGGTTTGAAATTGTTAATTCAATACTTGAGTATATTAATAAACAGAATGCTGTTTTTGTAATTGGTAATTTTCATTCAGTCGATACGGGAAAGGAATATTACGACGATTATAACAGTGCTTTTGTTTTTAAGCCGGGAGTAAATGTTATTCCTCCTGATCCGGAAATATATGCAAAGGTGCATCTTGTGCCTTTTACGGAAACATTTCCGTATGCTGCACTGTTTCCGCACATTTACAAATTACTGCTGCATGGAGATACGCATATGTGGACTGCCGGCACAAAAAGAACTGTGTTTACACATGCAGGAATTTCGTTTTCGGTGCCTATTTGTTTTGAGGATACATTCGGGAATGACTGCAGAAAATTTGTCCGTAACGGAGCACGTGCGTTTATAAATATGTCGAATGATGCATGGTCAAAGAGTCTTGCATGCCAGAATCAGCATTTGTCGATGGCTGTTTTCCGTTCGGCGGAAAGCCGTATTCCGACCGTCAGAAGTACTGCATCGGGGCAGACCTGCATCATAGATATTCATGGTAAAATTTCAGCAGAGGCGGAACCTTTTTCACGGACATATATAACAGGATATATACCGGTAATTGATCAGTCCTCACCTTTGACTTTATATGACAGAACAGGAGATGTACTTGGACTTTTTTTTATAGTAGCGTCGTTCATAAGCCTTGCGGCTGGTATCATCTGGAACAAAAAAAAGAAATAAGGTAGGATAGAAACATGTCAGAAGATAAAGAGATTGATAAGGTAAATGTGACGGTTTTCGGAACAGAGACTGAATTTGACGGGGAAATTGAATTTACAGATAAACTTATTATTACCGGCAAATTCACCGGGAAAATACAGGCTACGGGCGATCTTGAAATTGCAAAAAATGCAGTCTGTAAGGTTGATACTATAGCTGCCCGTTCTGTAGTTATTTCCGGATCAGTAGAAGGAAATATTGAAGCGTCTGAACGTGTTGAAATATGCAGCGGAAGCACCGTAATAGGTGATATAACAACGGCCCGGATACGTATTGCAAATAATGTAAATTTCGAAGGACAGGTGACTATGATAGACAAAGAGCCTGATATCGATTTATTTTCTGCAGCATCTTCCGAATATAAAAAAGCGATGACGCTTCATTCGGATACTATTCAGTAAAGTAAACCATATTTATTTTCTAGTTGACATACAGCAGTAAAAGCGGTAATACTTATACTAAGTAAAGGTTAATAGCCCGGCTTGTTTATCCTATTTCAGGATGTGTAAAATCTTTGCAATATAATACATCAGTTTTTATAAATCAATAACATGGAGAATTTTTAATGGCACCATTACGCAGGCATCGTACAAACGATGTATCGGGTGATCGTGAAAGAAATGGTGAAGAGGTGCAGTCCGGACTCGATTTTGAAGTTCAACCGGAATCATATGAAGCCTCATCATCAATTTCCGAGGACAATTTGGAAAATAGTCCCGGCGGGGATCCGCCGGAAACGGTACAACAGCAGGAAAATGTGGAAAATGCAGAAACGAACACTGTTGAACAGACAGATGAAGTTCCTGTAAAAAAGACAGGACGGCCAAAACGCCGGGCTGTTATTAAGGTGGACAGGACGGCATCTCCATCATCTGCTGATGGGGGAGCCGCAGAGGCGAATACAGAACAATCCTCTGATACAACGGAAAATAAACAGCAGTCAGAACCCGAACATCACGAATCTAATAGCGAATACCGCCCGCAGCAGCGGACAAGATGGAACAACAGCCAGCAGAACTACCGCAGGGGCGGAAAATACAATAATAAAAGTTTTAGCAATAATTATTCAAACGCCGATCGTCCTTCGGGAACGGAAGGCGGTCAAATGAATTCAGCGCAGAATGCTCCTGAAAGCGCGGAAGACTATGAATCTAAACCTCGTCTACTTATTAACGAACTTACAGCAATGGGAATGCCGCAGCTTCGCGAACTTGCCATGAAATACGGCTTTTCGAACGATGAGCTTGCTCCTATGAAGAAGCAGGAACTTATATTTGTTATTCTGAAAGCACATACGGAACACGGCGGGATTATTTTTGCATCCGGAGCGCTGGAAATACTTCCTGACGGTTATGGTTTCCTTCGTTCACCCCAGAACAGTTATTTACCGGGACCTGATGATATTTACATTTCACCGAGTCAGATCCGGTTGTTCAACCTTAAAACCGGCGATACGATTTACGGACAGACTCGTTCTCCTAAGGAAGGTGAGCGTTTTTTTGCTCTGCTTCGTATAGAGTCAGTAAATTTTGATGAACCCCGTGTTGCGCAGACTCGTATTCCTTTTGAAAATCTTACGCCGTTATATCCTAATAATAAACTTCATTTAGAGACAGTTTCGACCGAACTTTCAACACGTATTGTCGATTTATTCTGCCCGATCGGTAAAGGTCAGCGTCTTCTGATTGTCGCGCCGCCGAAAGCCGGTAAGACGATTCTTATGCAGAAAATTGCGAATGCAATTACTCAGAATCATCCGGAAGTATATCTTATTGTTTTACTTATAGATGAACGACCTGAGGAAGTAACCGAGATGGAACGTTCCATCAAGGCTGAAGTTATTTCATCAACTTTCGATGAACAGGCTACACGGCATGTACAGGTTGCAGAAATGGTGCTGGAAAAGGCAAAACGTCTTGTCGAACACAAACGGGACGTCGTTATTTTTCTGGATTCGATTACCCGTCTTGCACGCGCATACAATCAGACTGTCCCGACGTCCGGCAAAGTTCTTTCCGGCGGTGTTGACAGCAATGCGCTTCATAAACCAAAACGCTTTTTCGGTGCTGCCCGCAATGTAGAGGAAGGGGGGAGCCTTACAATTATTTCCACTGCACTTATAGAAACAGGAAGCCGGATGGACGAAGTTATATTTGAAGAATTTAAAGGCACCGGTAACAGTGAAATAGATCTGGATCGTAAACTTGCGGAGCGTCGTTTGTTCCCTGCTATAAACATTAAAAAATCCGGAACACGAAAGGAAGAACTGCTGCTTACGGAAAATGAGCTCCAGAAACTGTGGGTACTCCGGAAAGTTTTAAATCCGATGGAAGACGCAGATATTCTGGAACTGCTTATTGACCGCATGAGAAAAACAAAAACCAACGAAGCCTTCATCGCCTCCATGAATACCGGCTCTGCTGCATTATAAGAGGCAAGTATTGCATAAAAACAGATTAGTCTGTATAGTATAAGAAAATCACGTTTTGTGGCTGCGCTTAGAGCGTAAACCCGTTCCGTACAGCCGGGCAAGACTGATATAAGGAGTTTTAGAATGAAAAAGGGAATCCACCCGGAATACAAGATGACAAAAATTACCTGCGTATGCGGTAATGTTATTGAAACACGTTCAACAGCAGAAAATATTCATGTTGAAATTTGTTCAGCCTGCCATCCTTTCTACACTGGTAAACAGAAGCTTGTAGATACGGCAGGTCGTATCGACCGCTTTAACAGACGGTACGGCATTAAAAGTGAAGAAAAATAACATAGCCTTGTAATGTTGTTTTTTGTACATACGGACGCTTGCCGAAGCGTCCGTTTTTCGTTTATATGTTCTGCACGTTAAAACCTTTCTTTGATTTTTTCTGCTTCTATTTTCCAGCACCGGTGACTTTTAGTCCCTGTATAATCTTCCGGAATTGTTGCGGCAGTGATGTCTTCCGTATGTACTGCACATCCGTCGTCCGTCGTTTTTGCAATAAGTTCTGTATTGAAAGACAATCTGTGGCTGTTTGTAGAAAAATAGAGTATTCCTTTTGGAGCGAGGAGTGCGATACAATTGTTTACAAGATCTGCCCAGTCCCTGTTTATGTCGAGCATGGAATCAGCCATTTTTGAATTACTGAATGTCGGTGGATCAAGAATAATAATGTCATATCTGTCTTTGCTGTCTTTTTTCTGTGTAATAAATTCTTTTACGTCTGCACGTATAAAGTTATATTTTTCTTTATCGGTGAAATCGTTCAGCGACATATTTTCCTGTGCCCAGTTAAGGTATGTGTTTGACAAATCTACCGAATCTATTTTTTTTGCATGTCCTTCGGCTGCATAAACGGAAAAACCTGCTGTGTAACAATACAGATTAAGCACTGCTTTTCCTGAACTCGTTTCTCTGATTTTGCTGCGGAGAATGCGGTGATCAAAAAAAAGGCCTGTGTCAAGATAGTCTGTGAGATTTATCCGGAAAATCTGCCCCTGTTCCTGAATAATCCCTGTAAGTGAAGACGGTACGGATACCTCCATGTTTTTTGCATACTGACTTCCCCCTTTATCGTGTTTTCTTGTTTTTATAAGAACATGATCCCGCGGTATGCGGATAGTAAGTGCAGCTGCGTCTGCCATTTTAGAAAGCCATATGTTTTCTTCTGCATCGGGCTTCTCGTACGGACGTTCATAAAGATACAGTGTCAGATACTGGCGGGATGTCGTCTCTGCGTCAATTTCCGGATTGTTTGAAGCTAGTTCTGCATATTCGCCTGCCATAAACCGTGCCGTTTCGTTTTTACCGGAGATATTTTCGGGTAAGAATTCGTAAAGGTCTGCTGCGAGGGGAACTTCCGGAATATCGCGGTCGTAAAGCCGGTAACAGGTGATGCGTGAACGGCGGGCCCATTTTCGAAGTTTTTTATATTTTTTTGAAAGGCGGTTTGAAAACAGTGACGCCTGGTAGTCGTCTTTATTAATAGAATCGGTCATATCTGTATAATAATGAAATACAATAACTTAGTCGAGTTTTGTCATATTCCGTGGCCTGTACAGGATTTACAAAAAAGTATATATTGTAAAAATATGGATTTTAAAGAATTTAATTTAGATGAAAATCTGCTCAAGGGAATTTCAGCAGCAGGTTATGTAACATGCACACCCGTTCAGGAACAGGTACTCAGGACAGCGCTTGACGGCTCAGATTTATATGTGCAGTCTCAGACAGGAACAGGAAAAACCGCAGCATATCTTGTATCAATACTTCAGGAACTTCTCTGTGAAGAAAAAAATAAAGGAAAAAAAGTACTTATACTGCTTCCTACCCGTGAGCTTGCTGTTCAGGTAGAGGATGAGGCAAAGGTGCTTGTGAGCGGTACGTCTCTTAAAACTTTCAGTTTTTTCGGAGGTGTCGGATACGATAAGCAGATAGACGCTGTAAAAAAGGGTGTTGATATTATCGTTGGAACGCCGGGACGAATGATAGATCTTGAAGAAGGGCATCAAATCGATTTGTCTAACGTCGGTTTCCTTGTTGTGGACGAGGCCGACCGTATGTTCGATATGGGGTTTTATCCTGATCTGCGGACACTGCTCAAAGTGCTTCCGAAAACAGAAGATCGTCAGACTATGCTTTTTTCTGCGACGCTTAATTCGTATGTAAAAAATCTTGCGTGGGAATATACCCGCGATGCAAAAGAAATAACAATTGAAGCGGACAATATTACCGTAGACCAGATTGATCAGGAACTTTTTCACGTTTCAAGTGACGAAAAAATGAAACTGCTTATCGGTATACTGAAAAATGAAAAACCGGAAAGCGTCCTTATTTTCTGTAACACAAAACGTTCGTGTGAAGTGGTTTCGAAACGACTTTCCATGAATGAACTTAAAAGTGAATTTATCATCGGTGATCTGCCCCAGTCAAGACGACAGCAGGTGCTGAATCAGTTTAAGGAAGGAAAGATTTCCATTCTGGTTGCAACGGATGTTGCAGCGCGGGGGATAGATGTTGATTCTCTCTCTATGGTCGTGAACTATGATCTTCCGAATGAAGCGGAAAATTATGTACATAGAATCGGTCGTACCGCGCGTGCCGGTAAAACCGGAAAAGCATATACATTCTGCAGTGAACAGGACGTTTACAACCTTCCTGCAATCGAGCGGTATATTGAAATGCCCATACCTGCAAAAGTTGCGGATGCATCGCAGATGATGGAAGACAAAAGTTCCGGGACATACATCCGTACGGAAAACTGGAACGAGGATTATGACAGTGAACACGGTGGTTCACGGAAATCTTACCACAGTCATAATGATAACCGCAGAGACAGTGTTGACCGCAGAAAGAACAGTCGTCCCCGCAGAGAACACGACGGATACGGAAAAAGAAACGAGAGACACGTTAATAAAGATTATACGGTGTCCGACAGGAGTTCGTCGCGTAGTTCATCAGGCAGGTCCTATGTAAAGGAAGCTGATGCTGAAAAACTCCAGAGCATGTCCTTTGACGACCGGATGAAGTTGTATAAGGAAAAATATGCAAAGTCTGCAGGACAGAACAGCGGAAAGAAGTTCGACAGAAACGGAACGCCTGCTAAAAAGCGTCCCCAGTCCGGTACGCAGCCTGCGAAAAAGGCTGTACAAAAAGAGTATCCGAAGACAAACAGCAGTGTAAAACATTACGATTCCGCCAAAAAAGGTTTGAAGTCTCGTAGTTTATTAAGCAGAATAAAATCTTTGTTCGGCAGTAAAAACAAGTAAGTAAGAGGGAATAAATTGATTACTGTAAGCGATGTAAGCCTGAAGTTCAGCGAAAAACCGCTTTTTAAAGATGTGAATTTAAAGTTTACGCCGGGTAACTGTTACGGTATTATCGGTGCAAACGGAGCCGGAAAATCAACGTTTATAAAAGTTCTTTCCGGCGAGATAGAGCATGACGCAGGCACGATAAGCATAACGCCGGGACAGCGTATGGCGGTACTTAAGCAGGATCACTTTGCTTTTGACAAATATTCTGTAAAAGAAACCGTTATGATGGGATATCCGAAACTCTATGACTGCGGAAGATCCCGTGATGAGATTTACGCAAAAGCTGATTTTTCAGAAGAAGACGGAATAAAGGCGTCGGAACTTGAAGCCGAATTCGGCGAACTCGGCGGATACGAAGCGGAAAATCAGATTGAGCAGATGCTTTCCGGACTTGGACTGGAAGAAGAGTATCACGACCGGATGATGGGAGATCTGGATGAAAGTCAGAAAGTGCGGGTACTCCTTGCACAGGCGATATTCGGAAATCCCGACGTACTGCTTCTTGATGAACCTACGAACGGTCTTGACATTGAATCGATTACCTGGCTTGAAAACTGGCTTCTTGAGTTTCCGAATATTGTTATTGTTGTCAGCCACGACAGACATTTTCTTAATACGGTGTGTACGTATATCTGTGATATTGATTATGGACGTATCACGCAGTTTACCGGTAACTATGATTTCTGGTATCAGATGAGCCAGATTCTGCAGAAACAGGCGAAAGATCAGGCGAAGCGCCGTGAAGATAAAATTACGGATTTAAAAGAATTCATCCAGCGTTTTGCGTCGAATGCGTCGAAGAGCAGACAGGCTACAAGTCGTAAAAAAGTACTGGACAAACTGGAACTTGAAGAACTTCCTGTTACAAGCCGGAAATTTCCGTACGTTCACTTTATTGAGGACCGCGAAATCGGAAATAATACACTTGAGGTGAAGAAACTTACCTATACTCAGGACGGTATAAAACTGCTGAATGATTTTTCACTTATTGTTAATCGTACCGAAAAAATAGCCTTCGTCGGCATAGAACATAATTCCGTTTCAGCATTTTTTGATATTATTGCAGGTGAAAAACAGCCTGATTCGGGTGAGATTTTCTGGGGACAGACAACAAGCCACACGTATCTTCCGCGCGATAATAATAAATATTTTGACTGTGACATGAACATTACCGACTGGCTTAAGCAGTATTCAAAAGAACAGGACGACGCATATGTACGCGGATTTCTGGGACGCATGCTCTTTTCCGGAGATGAGTCGCTTAAACCTGTAAAAGTTCTGTCCGGCGGTGAGAAAGTCCGCTGTATGCTTTCAAAACTCATGCTTCAGAATGCAAACGTACTTATATTGGACGATCCGACAAATCATCTTGATCTTGAAGCTATAGAAAGCCTTAATGATGCACTTGTGGATTTCCCCGGTGTAGTCCTTTTTAACAGTCACGACCATGAGTTTATTTCGTCGATAGCAAACCGCATTATAGAAATTACACCGAACGGCATAATAGACCGCATGATGGGATTTGACGATTATATTCACGATGATTCTGTTGCAGAATTACGGGGAAAATTGTACGAAGGAACCGGAAAAAAGATAAAGTACCGGGTATGATTAGCATATTTGAAACCGGACTGGTTTTACAATGAAATGAGGCTGGTTTCAAGATGAAACCAGCCTCATTTCATTATGAATCTTGTCTTTGTGCATAATTTTTATCGACATATCCGAAGCATAATTATGACTTGCGGAATGATTAACTGTGTACATCCGGAACTATTGTTACAGCTTTCCGCATAAAATAAAGACTTACTGCTGAAATTTTTTAAGCATGTCTGACAATATGTCGTGGGCCTGATCGTCAGTTACGGCGGTCTGGGGCTGGTGGTATTCTACGAGATTAGCCGGTATTTCGTCAAGAAACCGTGATGGTTCGCATTCAACGACTGCCTGCTGTTTCCGCCGTTTCCTGCATGATGTAATAAGCAGTTTGTCGCGGGCACGCGTGATGGCTACATAGAAAAGCCGCCGCTCTTCTTCGACGTCTCCTCCGTTTTCTTCAACGGAGCGTGCATGGGGAATAAGCCCTTCCTCTGCACCTGCAATAAATACAACCGGAAATTCAAGACCTTTCGAGGCGTGGATTGTCATAAGATTTACTTTGCCTTTATCATTGTCATCGTCCATATCGTCGCGGCTTAAAAGCGTAATTCTGTTCAGGTAATTAAAAAGGTTAGGATCGTAGTTATCGGGGTTGTTTTCCCACGTTTCTATTGACATGATGAGTGTTTCTATGTTTTTGAGTTTAAAACGTACCGCCTTTTCGTTTTTCTGGAATTCACCGATGAGATAGTCTTTGTAATTTATGTCATCGACGAACTGCCGCACCTTACCGGACAGTCCCCGTCCACCAAGCAGTTTCGAGCGGTTCCCTTCGATTATATTTGTAAATTCTTCGAGTGCTTCCTTCGACGCAGTACCGATAATTCCGGACGGATCTTTTATAAGGTACTGAACCGCATCCCAGAGCGTGCAGACATTCTGCTTTGCTATTTCGTTCATTACTTCGATCGTGCTGCGGCCGATGCCGCGCCGAGGGGTGTTTATAATCCGCAGCAGATTTACGTCGTCGTCATGATTTGAGATGACGCGCAGATAGCTGATGATGTCTTTTATTTCCATTCGTTCGTAGAAACTTGTACCGCCGCTCATTGTATAGGAAATGTTTGCTTCAAGGAGCGCTTCTTCTATTGCACGGCTCTGTGTATTTGCTCTGATAAGAACACCGAAATCGTCGTATTTGAGTTTTTCTTCCATGGAAATTCCCTGTATGCTTTCGGCAATGAAACTTGCTTCATCGGTTTCGTTCTCCGGCATGAAAATTTCTATAGGTTTCCCGTTTCCGTTTCCGCTCCACAATTTCTTGTCTTTGCGGTTAGTATTGTGCGCTATAACGCCGTTTGCGGCTTCGAGAATGGTTTCTGTTGACCGGTAGTTCTGTTCCAGCCGTATTTCCTGTACTCCGGGAAAATCTTTTTCAAACTGCACGATATTCTGATAATCTGCACCGCGCCAGCTGTAGATTGACTGGTCGTCGTCGCCGACGACAGCAACATTGTCCTGTGCCAGCAGGTGCATCATTTCGTACTGTTGATGACTGGTATCCTGAAATTCGTCAACCATAATGTATTTATACCGGTCTTTATATTTTGCCAGTACGTCCGGATGTTCGTGAAAAAGTTTTATTGGAAGTACAATCAGATCGTCGAAATCGACAGAATTATAGAGTTTAAGTCCTTCCTGGTATGATTCATACAGACTGCGGTACATGTCGTTTGCATTTTCCCAGTTTTTTCGTCCTGTCTTAATATTTGAAAACAGATTTCCGATTTTGTATACATCCAGCGTATCAGCGGTGAATTTAAGTTCACGCCCGCTTTCTTTGATCAGGGCTGTGCGGTCCGTTTCGTCGTATATTGAGAAATTTTCCCGGTATCCGAGTTCATCAATATCTGCGCGCAGAATTCGTACTCCGAACGCATGAAATGTAGAAACGGTGAGATTCTGAAGTTTTTTTCCGGTGAGTTCCTTGACGCGGCTTTCCATTTCTTTTGCAGCTTTGTTTGTAAACGTAAGCGCGAGTATCTGGCTCTGCGGAATGCCCATGTCGAGCATGTGTGCAATGCGGTACGTGATGACGCGCGTTTTTCCGCTGCCGGCTCCTGCAATAATAAGAATAGGTCCGTCTACTGTTGTAACTGCACGAAATTGCTCAGGGTTTAATTCAGTTTTAAGCGTGTTCAAATCTAAAGAAGACATCGGAGTGTAACTGTATCATTCTATTGCAATTTGTACAATATTTGCTAAAATAGTAGCATCCGTTTTCCAGTATTTTATATAAAAGAGGTATTATATGAATCAGTCTGTCAGCGCATTTCTTTCAAAGCATAATTTTGTGAGGCATGTAGACATAGATACTGTGGTCGATTCAATTCTTGACGATATGAACCGCGGTCTGAGAGGTGAAAAAGCCGATGAAGATATGATCAGGACATGGTCTAATCCGCCGGAAACTGCGGCTGCAGGGAAAAGCGTTATTGTAATTGATGCCGGAGGAACGAATTTCCGTTCATGTCTTGTGACGTTCGATGCGCAGGGAAAGGCTGAAATCAGCTTTATGGAAAAAACAAAAATGCCGGGAGTTGATAAAGAGCTTCCCCGCAAGGAATTTTTCGATCAGATTGCAAAAAATCTTGAGCATTTGAAGGATAAAGCTGATTCAATAGGTTTCTGCTTTTCGTATCCTATGGAAATTACCGATGACGGCGACGGTATTCTTATTGGGTTTTCAAAGGAAGTAAAGGCGCCCGAAGTAGTCGGAAGCCGCATAGGCAAATGTCTTAAGGATGCGCTTGTTGAACACGGCTGGAAAAAACCCCGCCGTATTACACTTATGAACGACACGGTTGCGGCACTTCTTGCAGGAGCTGCATGCCCTGATCCCGGAATGAAATATTCATCGTACATTGGTCTTATTCTGGGAACAGGACTTAATGCTGCGTATATTCAGCCGGCCATTGAAAGCCGTAAGGATTTTCCCCGTCAGATTATAGTGTGCGAGTCAGGTAAATTCCGCAGTGTGAATCGTTCTGATTTTGATGTTACGGTAGACAGCAGAACGGTAAAGCCCGGTACGTTCCTGATGGAGAAATTGTGTTCAGGTGCATATCTGGGCCCTCAGTCGCTTGAAGCTCTCAAAACAGCGGCTGCCGACGGACTTTTCAGTGAAAAATGCTGCAGCCGTCTTTCGAAACTTGAATCAATGACACTTATAGAAGCGGATGCATTCCTTCACGGGCCGTACAACACGAATTCAGTTCTTGGAGCTGTTATGGCGGAGACGGGAACAGAGGAAGATTATGACCGCATGTACCAGCTGCTTGATGCTGTAATGGAACGTTCGGCACGGTATGCCGCATCGATCCTCGCTGCTGCGGTCATTCAGTGTGGTGAAGGACATAATGCTTCAAAACCTGTGTGCATACTCTGTAACGGGAGTACGTATTATAAAACGCATGGAATTAATGAACGTGTTCACTGCTATCTGGAAAATGTCCTTACGAGAGAACGCGGTCTGTACTGGGAAATTATCTCGCGTGATAATGATATTACGCTCGGAGCTGCAATCGGCGGACTTATTGAGCGGAAATAGGAAAATGCTTATAAAATTTTACTGCTTTATGAGCATTTCTCTGCAATAATACTGACAGAATTGTAAACACCGGCAGATTTTCTGCCGATGTTGTTAAATGAACGATTCTGTTATTGGTGGGGTAAAGATATGTCCAGGGGAAATAGTGTAGGAAAATCAATCGTCCTCCTGCTTCTGATTATGATTCTTGCGCTGGGCGGATTATTATGGTTTGATTATCTGGGAATTGTACATGTGAAAACTTTTTTTACTCCTCTGTACAGAATTCTGGGCAAACAGCCGCAAACGTCGTCTACTGTGTCATCAGCCGCATTTATTAACAATAATATAGATCAGGACCGTATAGACAAACAGCGTGAAGCTCTTGAACTTTACAAAGAAGAACTTGATAAACGCGATGCAGATCTTTCAACTGCAGAGAAACAGAACGAGCAGATCGCGGGGGAACTGGCCGAACGTGAAAAATCGCAGCAGGAACGCGAAAAAACATTCAACAATGAAGTAAAAAAGTACGATGATAAAGAGGTAAACATCGAACAGATCGCGGCAAATCTGAACGGCATGCAGCCGAAGGCGGCTGTAAATATTCTGCTTGCAATGGATGACCAGATGGTCATAGACGTTCTTCGCAAGGTAGAGGAACTTGCAGCGCAAAACGGTACTTCTTCCATGGGATCGTACTGGCTTTCACTGATGCCCGCAGACAGGGCTGCAGAAATACAGCGTAAGATGGTAAGTAAACCGGAATCGCTTGATTAAATCTGCTGCCTGCCGGTCTTCCTGTTTACACAGAGTGGAGGATTGTTTATGCAGGCAGTAACTGTTTTAGTACAGCAGAAAATCGAACCTGTTGAAAAAATCAACATACATGCATCTCATAATGCTGCCGGTACATCAGCAGAAAAACCGAAAGAAGTTTCATTTTCTGACCGTGTCGATCAGGCAAGAAAAGAGCAGCCTGACACAAAGCAGGAAAAAAAATCCGGCAGAACAAAGACCGACAGAGCTGAAAAAAATCCCGGTGACAGTGGTTCCGGGAAGGTTATTGCAGATAAAAATACAGAGATAAACGGAATATCCGGTACTGTTACAGGTAAAAATGCAGTAGAGTTCAAGACAACTGTTGAGAAAAAGCTATCTGAAGGAAAAACAAAATCAGAAGAAAATATAAAAAACACTGCACAGAAAAAAAACACTGATAAGAAAACAAAGAAGCCGGAAAAAGATTATGTGAAAGAACTTTCATATCTTCAGGGTGCAGAAACGAAAGAAACAGCCCGGACACCGGATGCGATAATCGAACAGGCACAGGAATATGTTGACACTGATGAAGAAAAGGCAAAAATCAGTCTGGAGAAAGCGCAGCGCATGTCAGTTGAGACCCCTCAGCAGTTCCTTTCAGAACAGTCTTCAGTAAAGCAGCTTGCTGCAGGGCAGACAAATGCTTCCGGTACGAAAGAGACCGCTTCATCGCTGAAAGAAAAGAATTTAAAACTTACGAAAAAAGAATTTGCTCTTGATAAAGACGGTAAGATAATTGTAAAAGATTTACGCAGTGATGCGGATAAAGAAAATGTAAAGGGTCTCAAAGATGCGCAGGGAAAACTTGTTACAACGGTCAAAAAGGACAGTAACGGAAACGCGCAGATGACTATGACGCTGCCGGATCAGGTCCAGCAGAATATTCTTTCGACAAGCGATCAGAGTGCGTCCGCATCGGGGTCGAACTTTCAGGCAATGCTGACAAACCAGATTCAGCAGAGCGCGGAAGATTTTGTAAAAGCGGGTTCCATCGTTCTTAAAGACAATAATGTCGGAACTATAAAACTTGTTCTTCATCCGGAATCACTTGGTGATGTTAAGATAAATCTGCAGCTTTCCGATAAAGTTGTAAGCGGGCAGATTACGGTTACATCGCAGGAAGCGTTTAATGCTTTCAGGGAAAGCGCCGACAGCTTAAAACAGGCGTTTATTCAGAATGGTTTTGATACGACTGGTTTTTCAGTTGCATATTCCGGAGCAAATGCTGGGGGAAGCAGCTTTTCCAATAACCGGAATAACGATGACAGCAGATATTCTGTTGCAGCTGTTTCCGGCAGTTACGACAATGCGCAGATGGCAGAGGCTATTCCTGCTATGGGCGCCGGATCGTATGTAACTGCTGCACATTCGCTAAACATCGTAGCATAAAGAGCCGAAAAATATAGAGAGGTAAATGATGGACGGAATTAATACCACCATGAATGCAGCCGATAAGTTCACAGTTGATAATGAAGTTAACGGCTATAATAAAACACTTGCAGTAAACGGACGTAAAGCAAGTCAGGCGCTGGGCAAGGATGACTTTTTAAAACTTTTACTGACGCAGTTGTCGAATCAGGATCCGACAAGTCCGATGGAAAATACAGAGTTTATTGCACAGATGGCGCAGTTTTCCTCTCTTGAGCAGATGACCAATATGAACAGTGAATTCACAAAAATGGCGTCAATGTTCAAAACGTCGGAAGCCTCTTCTGTGATAGGCCGAACCGTCGAACTCAATATCGGTGATACAACAACAAAAGGCGTTGTCGAAGCAGCTACTCGTGAAGATAATCCGCGCGTTATGGTCGGCGGCAGATTCTACACGATGGATCAGATCAGTTCAATTTATGGTAATTAAGAGGGTAACTATATGATGAGATCACTTTATTCCGGTGTTTCGGGACTTCAGAACCACCAGACACGCATGGATGTAATCGGCAATAACATTTCTAATGTCAATACGGTCGGTTTTAAACGCGGACGCGTAAATTTTCAGGATATGATTTCACAGCAGCTTTCAGGAGCTGCGCGTCCGACGGAAGAAGTCGGCGGTGTGAATCCGAAAGAAGTAGGGCTTGGTATGTCAGTAGCATCCATCGATAATATTTTTACCCAGGGTAATCTTCAGACGACCGGTGTTTCTACGGATGTTGCAATAGAAGGTAACGGTTTCTTTATTTTGAAGGACGGAGACCAGACATACTATACACGCAATGGAGATTTCAGTATCGATAAAAACGGAACTTTTGTGAATCCTGCAAACGGTATGCGTGTACAGGGGTGGATGGTTCAGGAGGTGAACGGTGAACAGCTTGTTACGACTGCCGCAACGCCAACAGATATTACCATTCCAGTAGGATCGAAGGATCCTGCAAAAGCTACAACCAATGTAAAATTCCGCTGCAATCTTAATAAAAACACACCTGAAATTACTCAGAATGCAAATGCCGATGATATTGTTAAGGGCACATGGGGTACTGAGCAGGAAATATATGACAGTTTCGGCAACAAACATATGCTTGGTGTTTCTTTCCGGAAAGTTGCGGGAACCCCTAATCAGTGGCAGGCTACTGTTCAGATAGACCCGGATAATGCCGATTATACTCAGACCCGTGTCGGGCTTAACACGACCGACGGTACGCAGAATACGTTCAACGTTACATTTGACAATATGGGACGTCTTCAGTCTGTAACTGATACTTCAGGCGCCGTAAAAAACGACAGAGGGCATATTGTACTTCAAACATCATATACCGTTCCGGAAGCTAATGCAGATGTAAACGGAAATCCTTACCGGCAGGCACTGAGTATTGACCTGGGGGAAATAGGCAGCATGACTGATACAATTACACAGGATGCTTCAAAGAGTACGACAAAAGCCTTTTCGCAGGATGGATATCCGCTTGGATATCTTGATAATTTCAAGATTGATTCCAGTGGAACGATTACCGGTGTATACAGCAACGGTTCCGTCCGTACAATAGGTCAGATTGCGATGGCGTCGTTTACAAACGACCGCGGACTTGAGAAAGCCGGTGACAATACGTATGTTGAATCGAACAACAGCGGTCAGGCAAACATCGGGGAAAGCGGCATTGCAGGAAAAGGCAAAATTCTTGCCGGCGCACTTGAAATGTCGAACGTTGATCTTTCCGAACAGCTTACCGACATGATCGTTACACAGAGAGGTTTTCAGTCAAATGCAAAAACCATCCAGACAGCCGATACACTGCTGGAAACAGTTCTGAGCTTGAAGCGGTAAATCTGAGATCATGATATAAAATAAAAAGAGCTGATCCGTAAAGATCAGCTCTTTTTTATATGACAGTGACTAAGTTACATTCTGAAAACAGAAGACAGAGATGCCGACCAGAGGTTGGTGCGGGGATTCCAGCATGCATTTGCCGTGAACTGTGTAAACAGTGCATTGAATCCGATTCCTGCAAATAGCTGAGTCTGAAGATCTGCAAAGTCAAATCCGTTCGACGAAACATCTCCCGATACACCATAGGAATCAGCAGTTCCGTTTGCATTAACGGTACTCGAATATTCATAACTGTTGTTATTAGAAACAAGAACCTCTCTGACACCGGCGTACGGAACAAAAAACAGCAGTTTCTTTGATATTTGCGCCTGCAGATACAGTATATTCATGTTGAGTGTTAATCCGACTGACGAAGAGCTGTCTATAGAACCGGTATAGCCTTCATATGTACCGCTGTAGCTTTTTGAAACAGAAAAATCGAACGACTGATGCGTATAAATATATCCGAGACCGAGCGAAATTTTCGGGAGAATGATATTTCCCTCAAGTACAGCATACCGGACGTCGGCACCAAAAGTAAATTCATTTACGGATGCTGAATAATCAGTAAAATTCAGGTTCTGAACATTTGCGAATGAACCGAATACTCCGATATCAAACGGAAGAAAAAAACCGCCGATGCGGGCATTCAGCGAATAGGCGGGAAGTACAAGCGTCCCCGGAAGTGAAAAATCAATGGAATTTGTTCCGCCCATTTGACTTATAATGGATTTTACCGCATCGGAAAGATCTCCTGTGTCAATGAATGTACCTGATGCAGAAAGTCCGATCAAAAAATGAGGGGGGACGGAAGGAAAGAAATTACCTATGTATGCGTCGGGGCATACGTTGAGCTGTGTTGTATTCTCAACGGTATCGTTTGATATACTTTTTGTTGTTTCTTCAAGACTTGAAGAAATTGCAGATGTCAGATCGTCACTGAACAGCGGCACACTGCACAAAGAAAAAATAAGAATAAATGTTGAAATAAAGATTATGTTATTTTTTTTCATTAAAGCCTCCATTACTTATTCTACCGATAAAGAATTGAAAAAACAAGAAAAACAGCGAAAAATTATTTTGGTTATTGACATAAAAAGGTGAATAATATATATTGGACATCACACGCCGCTATAGCTCAGATGGTAGAGCAATGGACTGAAAATCCATGTGTCGTTGGTCCGATTCCAACTGGTGGCAGTTCACCGGTCGAAATATTTTCGACCGTTTTTTTATGCCCGTATGTTTTTCCCCTTGTTTGTAATGTCTTTTTATTTTATAATAACTGCAAATGAATTGGCTGGTAATTGCAAATAATGCTGTAAAAGCAGAAGAACTGGAAAAAAAACTTTTATTAAACGATTCCCGGACTGTTATCAATATTATTGATTCAGGAAGTAATGCTGCTGATTCTACGCTGCTGCTTATCAGCAGAGCAGATCATTGTATTATACTTCTGAACAACAAAAATGAATATACATACGACATTTCCACTGTAATCGGGTATTTTCTTGGGAAAAAAGTGCCTGTATATACGACGCTTGAAATTTTTCCGGAAAGCAGCAGAATCAGTGCATTTGTTATGTATTTTCCGACAATAGAACTTCTTTTCAGTCATATCATCAGCAATTACAAAAAAATAGCCGGGGCGCAGTCAAAAAAGGAATCATTTGAATATTTATTTAAAAACGGAATTCCTTTTACTCCGGCATGTTTCGGACTGTTTATTGCAAAAGGAAGACTGGATGTATGCCGGAAATATTTTCAGGCAGGTATGAATGTAAATGTCCGTGACGGAGAAGGCACACCTATGCTTAATGTTGCAACCCGCCATGAACAGAAAGAATGTATTGCATGGCTGCTTGATAACGGAGCTGATATAGACGCAGTTTCGGCAGACCGCGGATATACGGCTCTTATGGACGCGGTATGGCGTGGTAATGAGGAAATTACCGAGCTTCTTATAAAAAGAGGCTCAAAAATGAATACGGTGAACAAAGAAGGCCAGACCATGCTTGTCCTTGCCGTCGGCGCAGGGCATGAAAATATATGCCGTATGCTTGTCGAGCACGGTGAGAATCCCGATGTAAAAGATTCAATGGGAATGTCGGCATATGAGTATGCGAATCTCTTTAAAAAAGGAAATATTGCTGGGCTTCTTAAGAAATATCATAAGCAGCAGGGCTGATATACGTATGAAACATGCGAATAAGACGATTACAGCCGCATTTGCCGGCGGCGGTACCGGCGGTCATATTTATCCCGGACTTGCAGTAGCCGGTGAACTCCGGCAGCTGGCGGAGCAGAATGGAAAGAAAATCCGCATCTGCTGGATAGGCTGTTCATCAGGAATGGACCGGTCGCTTGTTGAGAAAAATATTGACAGCCGCGGGATGAAAAGTGCAGATGAATTTTACGGTATTCCGGCGGGAAAATTACGCCGTTATTTTTCTTTTAGAAATTTTCTTGATCTTTTTAAAATACTTGCAGGTTTTTTTACGTCGCTTGTCGTTCTTATAAAAATAAAACCTGTTGTTCTTTTTTCTAAAGGGGGATTTGTAAGTGTTCCTCCGTGTGCTGCGGCTAAATTGCTTCATATTCCGGTATATACGCATGAATGCGATTTTACTCCCGGGCTTGCAACTCGTATTAACGGTAAAAGTGCAGAACATATTCTTTTGTCGTACAAAGAGACGGAGCTGTATCTGAAAACCGGCTGCCGCAGAAAAGTAATCGTTACGGGGAATCCGGTGAGGTCTGTGTTTTATGAAGCGTCTGCAGACCGCGGAATGAAATTTCTGGGCATTGAACAAAAGGAAAAACCTGTACTGCTTGTACTTGGCGGGAGTTCAGGAGCCCGTCAGATTAATGAGCTTATAGCAGAAAATCTTGACTGGCTCTGTGAACGGTATATTGTTGTTCATCAGACCGGCATGCAGAATGCAGACAGAAGTGATGTTCTGCACGCAGATTACCGGCCTTTTGGTTTTATTTATGCGGAAATGCCTGATGTGATTGCAGCTGCGGACGTCGTACTCTCGCGTGCAGGGGCAAACTCCATATGGGAGTGTGCTGTGCTTGCAAAACCGCTTGTACTTGTTCCTCTGTGCGGTTCTGGTACCAGAGGCGACCAGGAAGACAACGCACGGTATTTCGAAAATCACGGAGCTGCCGTTGTGCTTTCACGCAGTAATGCAACTTCAGAAAAAATGAAGCAGGCGCTTGAAAATCTTTTGTCTGCTGAAATACGGTCGCATCTAAGTGATGCCTGCGGAAAACTTGCCGGAGGGACACGGCCTGCTGAAAAAATTGCCCGATTGTTGTATACTGAGATTAAAGGGTAGAATTATGACATTTGCGGTGATAGATCTGATATTTTCCGGTATTATTCTTATATTTATGATAACAGGTGCAGTGAGGGGACTTATACGTGAGTTTTTCAGTAAGGCATCTTTTATATGCGGAATTATTGGAGCAGTACTGCTTACACCGAAACTTCAGCCGTATGTGAGTGGAATAGTGAAAAATACGCTGGCAGCAAAAGCTGTTTCTTTTATTCTTTTGTTCATTATTTTCTTCCTTGTTGTGAAAATCATACAGGAATTTTTCAGTGCTGTTTTTTCCGGAGAAATTCTCAGAGGACTTGATCATTCTCTCGGCCTGGGATTTGGTATTCTTGAGGGTATTGTGATAGTAATTTTTATTCTGACACTTATTGAAATACAGCCGTGGTTCAATGCTGCGGATATACTGAAAGGCAGCTTTTTTGCAAAAATTCTTAACGGAGTGATTCAGGCTCCGGTACGGGAAATACAGGGGATGACAGCGTAATGTATGAAAATCTGCTTCATCAGGAAATATGTTCAGTTCTCGAAAAGGATATAAGTGCTGACTGTCTTCCGGGAGCGGTTCTTTTTTCCGGATCTTCCGGAACGGGAAAGCTTTCGTGTGCGCTTGAGACTGCGCGTATATTATCCTGTACGGGACCCGAAAAAGGTTTCTGGATGTGTACCTGCCAGTCGTGTCTGCAGCATAAAGCACTTGTAAATCAGAATGTCGTTCTTGCAGGACCCCGGGACTGTACGCTGGAAACAGCCGCCGCCGCCAGTGTGCTCGGTAAAGCCTGTGAAACAAATGCTTCCTATTTAAAATCGGCACGCTATCTTTTTCTGCGCAGTGTACGAAAACTTACGATGCGTTTTAATCCTGTACTGTGGGACGGTGACGATAAAGTATCAAAGATTGCGGCCGTAATGTCTGAAATAGACGAACTTATGGAAACAATCGATTTTCCTCATGAATTATCCGGTACCGGGACACTTTCCAGAACCTGCGCACAGATTCAGAAACTCTGTGAAAAACTGGAATCAACATTTCTCTATGATTCTATTCCGGTAAAGCAGATACGAAATGTTTCTTCGTGGGCGCGTATTAAGTCCGGGGAAGGGAAAAAAACTGTTATTATTGAAAATGCAGACCGCATGCTTGAAAGTGTCCGCAACGCGCTGCTTAAGATTCTTGAGGAACCGCCGCAGGACACGGTATTCATACTTACAACAAGCCGCCGCAATGCGGTTATGCCGACGATTCTTTCACGGGTGCGTACATATCAGTTCAGAGACCGCACTCTGCAGGAACAGCTCGACGTTGTACAGCGCATTTTTCACGATACGGAATACACAGGTACTCTCCAGGAATATATAGAGACTTTTCTTTCTGTTCCTCCGGCTCAGATACGTCTGTGTGCGGAAAAATTTTTCAGGGAAATTGCCCTGAATCATCTGCCTGATGTGAATCAGGCAGTAAAAGAATGCGGCGGTTTTGATCCGCGTCTTATTTTCCGGCTGTTTCTTGCGGGTATGGTTGAAGCACAGAAAAAACTTATGTTTACCGCAGCAGGCGCGGAATGTTCCGCTTTGTGCGTGGATGCGTTCAGAATGTGCTGGAATAATGTTACCGTATTCAATCAGTCGCCTGCGGCGGCACTTGAGGAACTTGTACGCACTCTTTCTAAAATAAACAGACTGCACGGAATGGTTTTTAAGGCGGCTGTATGAGTGAATATTTCAGACGGGTAAGTGAAAAAATATCAAAGCTTTCTGACGAGCAGGTAAAGGAATTTCTTGATGCAGTGGCGGGAAAAAACGATATGCTCGATTCTATCTTTGAATCACTTTCGACCGGCCTGATCATTGTCGATGAAAAATGGAAATTAATTTTTACGAATAAAGCTGCGGAGCGGTACCTCCCGTTTTCGATCAGACCGGAAGAATCGAAATCGGAAAATGTCCCGTTATGGCAGCTTATAGACGATTCGTCCATAGAAAATTTTCTGGAAGACTGCTTTAAAAATAACCGGTCGAACGTTTCCGATGAATTCACGACAGCTACAGCAAACGGATCTGTCCGTTTTATAACTATTTCCGTGCTTCCTCTTATAAAGCAGCAGCAGATGACCGGATCGATCGTCACCGTGAACGATATTACAGAAAAGCGCAGTCAGGAAATATTACTCCACCGGATGGAGAATCTTGCAGGACTTACCAATCTGGCTGCAGGAATGGCACACGAAATAAAAAATCCACTTGGAGCCATAAGCATACATGTTCAACTTATTCAGAAAGCACTTAAAAAATCAAGAGAGAACGACGGTATGCTTCCTGATGAGAAATTTCTTGAAAAACATCTTGATGTGGTAAATGAAGAAATTGACAATCTTAACAGAAAGGTCATGGATTTTCTTATGGCCGTGCGTCCGGTAAACGCAAAACTGGAACTTCTTGATATCGACCGGATAATACATGATGCGGCTGTATTTATAACACCGGAATTTCATAATTATCATATAATGGTTCATGTGCGGACATGTAAAAATTCAGTCCGGCTTCTTATTGATGAAAAACTTTGTAAAGAGGTTCTTATAAATATTGCACAGAACGCGATTGCTGCGATTCAGGAGCGTTATCCCGACTGCGGAAAAGATTCGGCGAATTCCAAATGTCAGGGAATGTTTGAAATAATAACTTTTCTGAAAGACGATAAATATATCATTACCATATCCGACAACGGAATAGGTATGAGTGAAGATACCGCTTCCCATATATTCGAACCGTATTTTACGACAAAGGCAAACGGCACCGGACTTGGCATGACGATGGTGTACAAGATTATTAAGGAATTCAAAGGGGATATACAGGTAAAATCAATACAGGGGGAGGGTACGCTTTTTACTATTACACTTCCTGTTCCGCAGACAGACAGAAAACTTCTGACTGAAAATACGAAGGAACGACCGGAATACGATACCGGTAAAATAGCTCAAAAGATGGCAAAGAAATGAAATTTACAATATTGATAATCGATGATGAAAAGAATATCCGCGAGGGATTGGGAACCTCGTTTGAACTTGAAGGGTACGAAGTCCGGCTTGCAGCAAACGGTCAGGAAGGGCTTGATTATATAGCAAAAGGTGATATTGATCTTGTTGTTACCGATCTGCGTATGGACGGTATTTCCGGAGAGGAAGTACTGCGGCGTGTTACGACTGAAACACCCGGAATACCGGTAATAGTGCTTACCGGTCATGGAAGCATTGATGCCGCTGTGGATGCAATGCGTCAGGGGGCGTATGATTTTCTTACGAAACCGCTGAATCTTGATCAGCTTACCATGATTGTAAAACGGGCATTGCAGGGACGTGAACTTTCACTGCAGCATCAGCAGCTTCAGAAGGAAGTAGAGGGGGCGCACAAGTTTGACAACATGATCGGCAAAAGCGCCGAGATGCAGAAAGTATTCGAGCTTGTAAAACGGGTCGCTCCGACAAAAGCGTCAGTTCTCATAACAGGAGAAAGCGGAGTCGGAAAAGAACTTGTAGCCGATGCCGTTCACAATCTTTCGCCCCGCAGCGGACACGAAATGATAAAAGTGCATTGTGCCGCACTGAGCGAATCACTTCTTGAAAGCGAACTGTTCGGACATGAGAAAGGAGCATATACCGGCGCCGACAAAATGCAGAAGGGGCGTTTTGAACTTGCCCATGAAAGTACCATTTTTCTTGATGAAATAGGCGAGATAAATCCCAGTGTACAGGTAAAACTCCTCCGTGTCCTGCAGGACCGGAAATTTGAACGTGTCGGCGGCGAACAGACTATCGATGTGGATGTGCGCATAATAGCAGCTACCAATAAAGATATGGAAAAAGAAGTTGCCGCAGGCCGGTTCCGTGAAGACTTGTATTACCGTCTTAACGTTGTGCATATAGAAGTTCCTCCGCTTCGTGAACGGCGTGATGATATTCCGCTTCTTCTAAATTCCTTTTTGAGTGAATTTGCGAACGAAAACGGGAAACAGATTACCGGTATAGATACACGGGCACGCGCTGCACTCTACAAGTATGACTGGCCCGGTAATATCCGTCAGCTGCGGAACTGTATGGAAAGCGCAGTTGTAATGTGCATGAAAAATGAAATCACACTTGACGATCTGCCTCCGTCGATCAGCGGTATAAAAGATTCAGCCGCTATTACTATTCCTGTCGGTATAAAACTTGATGAAGCTGAAAAAACGATTATCCGTGAAAATCTTGCGGCTAATAAAGGAAATAAAAGCAGAACGGCTGATATTCTCGGCATCGGACGGAAAACACTTCACCGGAAACTTCAGGAATACGGCATGGAAGATGAACCGGACGGAGATGAAGAAAAAAGTCAGCAGAGCTAAGACTGCTTACTGATTATTTGTCCTGACCGTTTTTTTGGCGGGATTTCCATTCCGTCAGTATTTCGTATGCTTCAATGATTTCTGCAGTTTTTCGTTTCGCAATTTTCTGTATTGTCTCATTGCTGCTGTTTATGTCAGGATGGAATATTTTAAGCTTGGCGCGGTATGCGTTTCTGATTTCGTCTTCCGTCGAATCTGTTCCTGTTTCTAAAACTGCATACGACCGTGCAACATAGTCGGGAAGACTGACAGCAGTATGATAGGTGCGGATTATTTCACCTTTTCTTATTTTCTTTTTTCCGAAAATAATACGTGCGGCTCTTTTTCTGCTGCTGCTCAGAACGGAAGATTTTTTTGTATCCCCCTCTTCAGGAGATACAAATTGTGGATTGTTATTTTTTGGGGGGAGTGTACCGGATTCCAGCGCACCGCTGAGAAGGTCTCCGAGCTTGTCGTACATGGAACCCATCTTTTCTCCCCGGTATCAGAATTCAGATGACCGTTCCCGGCGGTACGACAGCACCTTTACGGATTACAATGATTCCGTCTGCGCTGTAGAAAATACCATGGTCTCCGTCTTCGTATTTTTTACCGTTTACATTTATGGAACAATTGTCGCCTATATGGGCATGTTTGTCTATAATTGTGCGGGCAATTCTGCAGTTTTTGCCTATTCCGATATTCGGACGTTTCTTATCTTTATTGTTTTTTTTATCGTTTTCGTTTTCATAAAAATCGGCTCCCATAAGGATTACACCATCAAGATCGCATCCTGAATCAATAATGGACCGTACGCCGATTACACAATGATTCAGTCTGCTGTCGGTGATTACGCATCCTTCAGCAGTGAGCGTTGCGTTTATATCAGCTTTGTTGATTTTTGACGGCGGAAGGTTGCGCATATGAGTGTATATCGGTTCGTCTTCGTCATAAAAATTGAATGCTGGTTTCATCTGAGTCAGATCAATATTAGCTTCATAGAAACTCCGGATTGTACCGATGTCTTCCCAGTAGCCGTCAAAAATATATGAATTTATTTTTTTCGTTTTTATGGCCATCGGTATGATTTCTTTACCAAAATCAGTCATGTCGTTGTTGAGAACTTCATCCATAACAGGAGCATTGAAAATATAGATACCCATTGAAGCCAGATACTCTTTTTCCGGAGGAAGTGCTCCACGTGCGTTCTGAGGAATCCGCCAGTCGTCTATGTTCAGATCTTTAGCAGGTTTCTCCATAAATTCCGTAATTCTGCTGTCGTCGGTTATTTTCATAATGCCGAATCCCGACGCATCTCTGCGGTTTACAGCAGTTGTTGCAATTGTAACGTCTGCTCCTGATTTTATATGTTCCTCCATAAATGCATGCAGATCCATACGGTATAACTGGTCACCGGAAAGAATTATATAGTGAGTAGGATTCTGTGATTTGAAATGAATAAAATTCTTTCGCACAGCGTCGGCAGTACCTTCATACCAGCCGGAATGTTCAAGCGTCTGTTCTGCAGCAAGAATTTCAACGAATCCGTGTGAAAAACGGTCAAAATTATATGAATTAGTAATATGCAGATGGAGAGAGGCAGAATTAAACTGCGTCAGAAGATATATTTTCCGGTACCCGGAGTTGATACAGTTTGAAATCGGAATGTCAACGATGCGGTATTTTCCGCCGAAAGAAACAGCTGGTTTTGAACGCTCTTTTGTAAGAGGATACAGGCGGGTTCCTTTGCCGCCTCCAAGAATAATAGCCAGAACACGCTGATCTTTTTCGTCACTATACATAAATTTTAACTCCTTTTATATTAATTTATTATAAGTCCGGAATCTGTATTTTGCAATATTTTTCGGTTATTTTATACGATTTTTCCATTTTTTATCAGTCTGTTCAGCGGTTAATTATTTTCTTAACTTAGCAGACCTGATGCCGATAATTAGTATAACGCTACTGCAGTATATGCGGAGGATGGAACAGTATGATACGAGGCTGGTATATAGGTGCGAGCGGAATGAACGCCCAGCAGAACAGACTTGATGCTATCTCAAACAATCTTGCGAATGTTGATACGACGGGATATAAACGTGATATTACCGTGAGCAAGAATTTTTCAGAACTTCTTCTGCGGCGTACCAATGCTGACGGCGTATACGAGACTCCGTTCGGTTCTGCAGATGCTGCACCCGTTATCGGCAAACTCGGGCTGGGCGTAGAGACTAATGAAAATTATACAGATTTTGAACAGGGATCATTCAAAGCGACCGATACCAAGACTGATTTTGCATTAGGCGGACAGGGTTTTTTTACGGTACAGACTCCCGACGGTGAACGATATACGCGCAACGGAAATTTTTTTCTGGGTAAGGAAGGAATCCTTGAAACAAAGGACGGTTACCCGGTACTTGGTGAAAACGGTACAATCAGACTTCAGAATGATAAATTCATGGTACGTGAAGACGGAAAAATATACGATGAGAACGGAAAAGAAGTGGACCGCCTGAAAGTCGTACGGTTCGACAACGAACGGTATCTGAAGAAAACAGGTGAAAGTATGTACAACACAAACGATATTGCAGGCCCTTCCCATATTGCAGAAGGAAATGAACGCCCGCGTATTCTGCAGGGGTATACGGAAACTTCGAACGTGAATGTCGTGAACGAAATGGTGCAGATGATTGAAGTAAACCGTGCATATGAAGCTAACCAGAAAACAATAACAAGCGAAGATTCAATGATGGGTACGTTGTGGACCCGTGTCGCAATGTACAAATAAGGTGAGGTAAAAAATGGTCAAAAGTTTATGGACAGCAGCAACCGGCATGAACGGCCAGCAGTCGAATATTGACGCAATATCAAATAATCTTTCGAACGTTAATACGACTGGGTTTAAGCAGCAGCGGGTTGAATTTGAGGACCTTATTTATCAGACTGAAAAACTTGCAGGAACACCTGCGACAGAAGATACGGTGACGCCTGTAGGAATCCAGCAGGGACACGGTGTAAAAGTAGGGGCGACGCAGCGCATCATGAGTCAGGGATCGCTGCAGAATACGGGTGTATGTACGGACGTTGCAATTGTCGGCGACGGATTTTTCCGCGTTCAGAAATACGACGGCAGTTATGCATATACCCGGGACGGTTCGTTCAAAGTTGATTCGAGTGGACAGCTTGTTACGTCGAACGGTCTCCGCGTCATGCCGGAAATAATCCTCCCGGATGGATACGACGTTCAGACGCTTACCGTCAGTCAGGACGGCCGTGTCGGCGTAAAAGTGAACGGAGGAACAGAACCTGTTCAGGTCGGACAGATTGAACTGTACCGCTTCCCGAACGAAGTCGGTCTGAAAGCTGACGGTGAAAATCTGTATCAGGTGACGAATGCAAGCGGAGATCCGATCGCTAACCGTCCGGGATTCGACGGCATGGGCAAACTTGAACACAAATTTCTTGAAATGAGCAATGTATCTGTCGTAAACGAGATGGTACAGATGATTGTGGCACAGCGTGCGTATGAGTTCAACAGCAAAGCAATACAGACAACGGACAGCATGCTGAGTACGGCTGTAAACCTGAAACGGTAAGGACTAGGAAATGACAATCGGCGGCGTAAACGGTTCGTTACTGACCGGCAGTGAAGCAGTTCAGTCGGCTCAGTACAAAGGAGAAGTTTCCCATTTTGAAGACCTTGTGAACAGTATGAAAAAATCACAGAAGGCTTCAGGTGACGGTGTCGTATCGTCAAGTCAGATAAACAACGATGAACTTAACGGTGATTTTACTTCAGGATTTTCAAACGCATACGTATCGGAATCCGACAGACATGCACGTCCTCAGGGTGCGGCCGTAAACCAGTCCGGAGCGCACGGTGAGAACCGCACGATAGATAAAACAAGCAGGCTGTACGAGAAATCTCTTGAACTCGAGACATTTATGGTAAAAATCATGCTTTCATCCATGAGAAAGACGGTGAATAAATCAAACCTTCCCGGCGGTGACAATTTTGCCTCCAACATGTATGAAGATATGATGTACGATGAATATGCCTCACAGCTTACAAAAAACGCAGGATTCGGTCTTGCCGACCAGATGTATCTGCAGCTTGACAGACAGGCATAAAAAAACAGCAAAAGAACTATAAAGTGAACAATATGCCGTAATGTACTATTATTGGTATATGGCAAAAATCTCACTTCCGGGGAACCTGAAAGGGGTCCATGTTCATTTTGTAGGAATAAAGGGCACCGGCATGGCAGCTCTTGTTGAAATACTTTATTCACGCGGCGCTGGTATAACAGGCAGTGATGTGTCGGAACGGTTTTATACCGACGACATTCTTGACAGGCTCGGGCTCAAAGCACTTGCGTTCAGTGAAAGCAACATAACGAAAGACATACAGTATGTAATTTATTCGTCTGCATATAATCCTGAAAAGAATCCTGATCTTATTGCAGCTTCAAAACAGGGCATACCGTGCATGCTCTATACCGAAGCTCTCGGTGCGGTCTCAGAACAGGCGTACAGCTGCGGCATATGCGGCGTTCACGGCAAAACAAGTACGACAGGACTTACCGGGACAATACTTGAACAACTTGATTTACCTGCACAGGTGCTCGCCGGTTCCGTCATAACGTCCTTCGGTGGAAGCTGCACTTTAACGACACGTACTTTTGCAGAGAGCAGCAGAAATTACTTTGTTGCAGAAACGTGCGAATATCAGCGTCATTTTATGGCTTTCTGTCCGCAGAAAATCATTCTGACAAGCGTTGAAAGCGATCATCAGGATTATTATCCCACATACAACGACATACGGGACGCATTCGTTGATTATATCTGCAAACTGCCGGAACACGGCCAGCTTGTATACTGTGCCGACGATAAAGGTGCAGTTGAAACGGCAGGACTTGCAGAAAGACGCCGGCCGGACATTGAACTTATTCCGTACGGAGAACAGGCACAGGGCAGCTATCATCTTACGTTCGGAAAAGTTGCCGACGAAACACAGCATTTTACGATTGATGCTCTTGGTGAACTGGAACTGCATGTGCCCGGAAGACACGATGTACGGGATGCGTGCGCGGCATCAGCCCTTGTATGTGAACTTCTTAAGACAGACGGACGAAATCCCGTTCAATATACTGATAAGATACGGAAAGGACTTTCGGATTACAGGGGCGGAAAACGCCGCAGCGAAGTTATCGGTAAAGCTTCTGCCGGTGGAAATTCAGTTATATTTATTGACGACTACGGTCACCATCCGACGGCTATAAAGACGACGCTTGCCGGTTACCGTGAGTTTTATTCCGGCCGGAAGATACTGCTGGATTTTATGTCCCATACGTACACCCGTACTGCGGCTCTGCTTGAAGATTTTGCCCGTTCGTTCGGTTCCGCGGATGAAGTGATCCTGCATAAAATTTATGCGTCAGCGCGCGAAGACCCGTCCGCAGCCCCTGTGTCAGGTGAAATACTTGCAGAACATGCGGAAAAGTATCACGGCAACGTGCATTATTACAAAGAGATTCTTGACGCAAAGGATTTTGCACTTGCAGAACTGATGAAGAATCCGGGAAAAGAATATCCGAAAGGATATCTGTTTGTAACTATGGGTGCGGGCGACAACTGGAAAATCGGCAGAGCACTGCTTGAAGAGCTTAAAAAATGATTAACAGAGGAAACACATTATGACAAGTATGACCGGTTATGCATATAAAGAAGTTCCGCTCAAAGACGGATCAGTTTCGGTAGAGATAAAATCCGTCAATTCACGTTTTCTTGACCTTTCAATCAATCTTCCTCCGTATCTGAATCAGCTTGAATCGCGTTTTAGGGGAATTATGACGGAGAAGATTCTCCGCGGAAAAGTGGATGTTTACATACGCGTAAAAGAAATGAACGTCGAGGAAACAGTCTCGGCAGACGTAAAGGCTGCACAATCATATGCAGCAGCCATTGGACAGATAGCGCAGGCTCTTGGAAAGAGGGCGGACGATGTGCCGCTTTCGCTTATAATCGCACAGCCTGGAGTTCTTAACAGCGACCGTGAGTACGACATTGAGAAATACTGGAATATGATAAGTCCTGTTTTTAATGAAACACTCGGGACATTCTGTGATGACAGGGCACGGGAAGGTGCAAATCTGTACAAGGATCTGCTTGTGAAGCTCGACAGGCTTGACGAATGTGCCTCTTTCTTTAAGGAATGGCAGCCGAAGATGGAGAAACTTTTTAAGGATCAGATTACACAGAAATTCAACGAACTGCTGGGAGACCATGCAGACGAACAGCGGATTATGACCGAGACTGCGGCCATGCTCGTAAAATATACGATAAATGAAGAGATTGTGAGACTGCACAGTCATCTTTCAGCGCTCCGGACGGAAATGAAAGACAGTCCTGCTCCCGGAAAGAAGATGGATTTTCTCTGTCAGGAAATAAACCGGGAGATAAACACGATAGGCAGCAAGAACCAGTTTTCCGAAGTAGGAGCGATGGTTATAACGGCAAAAGATTCGCTTGAAAACATACGCGAGCAGGCGAGAAATGTGGAATAAGTCGGACGGAGTACATCCTTGTACTCCGTCCTCTGCGGGAAAATCCTGGGGCAGAGTATCTGGGTAATGATTTTCCCACTTCAGGGGACGCGCATCACAGCTGCGCTGTGTAATGCAAGGAAATTATTATCTAGTGCACGTTCCGTGCACTGACAATCCGTGCGCTTACCTGGACGGACGGAGTACATCCTTGTACTCCGTCCTCTGCAAGAAAATCCTTAAGCAAAGTACTTGTGCAATGATTTTCTTGCTTTAATGGGACGCGCCTCCGTGCGCTTCCTGGTTGTTAGCGGCGGATAAATCGGATTTTATTATTTGATGCAGGAGGATGATATGGCTGAGTACAAAGTAAAACCGGGACGGGAACTCCGTATTGCCGTTTCAGGAAAATCCGGGTGCGGGAATACGACGGTAAGCACACTGCTTGCACAGACGCTCGGAATCAAACTTATTAACTATACGTTCCGGCAGCTTGCGGCAGAGAAAGGGCTTACGCTTGCGCAGGTTATTGAAAATGCAAAGACGGACGACAGTTACGACAAATACGTCGATACGCATCAGGTTGAACTTGCCCGTCAGGAATCGTGTGTGCTTGGTTCACGGCTTGCAATCTGGATGCTGAAGGAAGCTGATGTAAAGATATATTTACTTGCAAGCGACGAACTCCGTGCAAAGCGTATTCTGGGGCGTGAAGGCGGTGATCTGCAGCAGATAAAGGATTTTACTGCTATGCGCGACAGTGAAGATACTAAACGGTATAAAAAATTGTACGGTATAGACAACAACGATTATGAAACAGTTGCCGACATAAAAGTCGATACGAGCTGCAACGTTCCGGATGAAATCGTACACAATATTCTTGAAGAACTTGCGGAACGCGGATTTATAGAAAAAACCGGTGTATAATGCTTTCTGATGAAGAAATTTCTGCATTCCGCAGTACGATTCTTGAAAATTACCGGCTTTACGGACGGTCTTTTCCCTGGCGCAAGACTCATGATCCCTATGCAGTCCTCGTTTCCGAGATGATGCTGCAGCAGACGCAGACTCTGCGAGTTCTTCCGAAATATGAGGCCTGGCTTGCTCTTTTTCCCGATGCACCATCTCTTGCGGCGGCTCCGCTTGCCGACGTACTTGCTGCATGGAACGGTCTTGGGTACAACAGCCGCGCGAAATATCTGCAGAATGCATGCCGTGAAGTGTGCGGAAAGTACGGCGGAGTTTTTCCTGATACAAAGGACGGGCTCGATTCCCTCCCTGGCGTGGGGCCGTATACGGCAGGAGCTGTTTCCGCATTTGCATACAATAACCCTGAAATATTCATAGAAACAAATATTCGGTCGGTATTTATTTTTTTCTTTTTTAACGGTACTGAAAAAAAGGTTCCCGATGCGGAACTTCTCCCGTTAGTCGGACAGACACTCGACCGAAATAATCCCCGGGAATGGTATTATGCACTCATGGATTACGGTGCGGAACTTAAACGACGCGTCAAAAATCCTTCCAGAAAAAGTGCGCAGTATGCAAAACAGTCAAAATTTGAAGGTTCCCTGCGTCAGGCCCGTGGAGCGATACTGCGCCGGCTTACAGAGAAGGGAGAAGAAACACTTGCCCTGATTGCGGATGCGGAACATATAGACCTGTACCGGCTTGAAAAAGCTGCAGAAAAGCTTACTGCGGAAAAGCTTGTATGCGAAAAGGACGGTGTATACCACATTGCTGAATAAACGAACCTCCGGCAGGTTCTATCAGGCACTCGTCGATGAAGTGGATACTTCAGGCAGCAGATGATGATATTGAACTTGCCGATACGATCATCACTTTTTTCCGAGCTGCCAGAACGCGATTGCTGCGGCTGACCCGACATTCAGTGAGTCCACATGATGTGACATGGGAATACGCACCGTGTAGTCGCACCCTGCGATAGTCTCCGGCTGCAGGCCGTCACCTTCGGTACCGAGAATTATTGCAAGTTTTTTTTCTGCGGTAAGTCTTGCATCGTCTATACGTATTGAATCGTCGCGTAAGGCCATGGCGACTGTTTTGAAACCAAGTGATTTTATCAGGTTCATTCCCTGACCGGGCCATTCGTCAGGGCTGCTCCCGGTTCTTGTCCACGGTACGTTAAAAACGTTTCCCATGCTTACCCGTACCGAACGGCGGCACAGCGGATCACAGCAGGCGGGTGTAACAAGGACTGCATCAATGCCGAGTGCGGCGGCCGAACGGAAAATCGTACCGACATTCGTCGACTCGGTAATATCTTCAAGTACGGCAATGCGCCGGGCTGCGGCACATACATCCTGAACCGAAGGAAGCGCAAAGCGGCGCATGGCGCACAATACGCCTCTGGTAAGATTGAATCCGGTAAGCTGTTCAAGCAGTCTGCTGTCCGCCGTGTAAACAGGGACGTCCGGACAGCGTGCTATAAGTGTACAGGCATCCCCGTCTATGTGCTTCCTTCCCATGAGGAATGAAACAGGCTTACATCCGTAATCAAGTGCACGCCCAATTACTTTGGGACTTTCTGCAATGAATATACCTGTATCCGGTTCCGAACGATTCCGCAGCCGGGAATCCGTCAATCCTGAATATACATCGGGACCTTTCTGTGTAAAGTCCATTATTTCAATAATTTGTGACATTATTTTTTCCTTTTCATTGACCTTGACAACAACGGTAAGAAAACATTGTTGCAGGACAATTTTTATCAGGGGAGATGGTATCATATCGGCAGGATTATCGCAAACAGCGTATTATGGCTCCTTGCCTATTGACAAAATTAGTTCGTGTACGTACTATTATGCAGGATAGTTTGTATACGAACTATCCTGCATACCCAGGAGGTTTATATGAAAATCGAAGACATAGCCGGCATTATTGAAAAATCGGACGGAGCTGTATTTTCAACAGTTAATGAAAAGGGATATCCCGAAAGCCGGGCACTGCTTAATCTGGCAAATAAAAAACAATATCCTGAACTTATCGGAAAAGCGCTTATAACGGATGGTAACAGAGTATCTGTTTATTTTACGACAAATACTTCTTCCCGTAAAGTTTCGCAGCTCCGGACAAATCCTAAGTCGTCTCTTTATTTCTGCATACCTGATAAATTTCTCGGAGCAGGATTATGCGGAATTATGACGGAAATCACCGATCAGAAAATAAAGGATGATTTCTGGCAGCCGGGCTGGCGCATCTATTATCACAGAGGATCTTCTGATCCTGATTACGCACTGCTCAAATTCGTGTCGGAAGACATCAGAAGCTGGTACCATTCCGCAGAACATACGTTCAGTGTCTCTTCTGCTGAGAATACGAAAGCATGAAGAAGGAATACAGGGGCGGCGGCGAGCTGGTAAATCAGATAAGCAGATTGAGCGGCCGTTTGTTCAAAAAAATCCTTGATGAAGAAAAAATCGGGTATCTTACGGAAGGGCAGGGGCGCGTTATTTATGCGCTTCATGAAGCC
>JALNVF010000013.1 GCA_023231445.1 Treponema sp.
AACATTGATAGTGTACCGGTATGTCCTCAATACATCTGTTGCATCGTTCTGGTAATCGCAGAGAATAGCAACTTTTATCCGGAGCGAACGGATGATTCTGAGCAGCGTTTTATCAGGTGCAAAAACCGGAACACCGCGGTACATATGGGTTGTAATAACACCGCTGTTTATGATAAGTGCAGGTTTGTAACCTAAATCAGGTCTGTCGAACATACGGTTAATAACGGTGTCGGCACTTGAACCTGTACAGTAGATAACTGCCGGAAGTCCCCACCATCTGCAGCGGCCGAACGAAAGGCGTGCAATTTCGCGTGCAGTTGGAAGAATTATAGTCGCAACAGGTACGGCAAGAAGCAGCGCTATGGCAACTGCAATTTTTTCGGAGTTATTGTCAACAAAAATACTCAGCGCAATTCCGGTAAAACTGAAGAACGTACAGACACAGAATCGTTTTACTTCCTCAGCCGGCGCTATCATAATTCCCGGATACAGACCTGCAGCATAGAAAACAATGAGAATGAGCGGAAGATAAATACTGTATGTAACAAATGAACGGAAATTGATGAAAGCATTGTTTACTGCATTTATTATAAAAAAGCTTATTCCGATACAGAGCATCAGAGCAAGCGCATCAACAATCATAAGAACAAGACCTGACAGAAACGAACTTGTACGGTGAAAATGCTCTTTATAATACGGGAGGAATTCTTCGTTTGTCATAAAAACCAGCTATTCATTGTATATTAAAGAGAAAAGACTGTCTATAGTTACAAATTCAGGTTGGCAGTTACTCGTTCAACTGTACTGCTGACAGCAGATTTAAATTCGGTAATAAAACGTTCTTCCGAAAAAGATACGGCATGCGCTGCAATGATTCGACCGTCAAATGCATCCGATTCTTCAAGCTTTTCAAATTCTCTGACTGCCTGTACGACGGAATCAACTGTCTGTTCTTTAAAGAACACACCGGTTTTACCTGCCTTGACCGTTTCGCACGCACCGCCTTTACCGAACGCTATGACGGGGCGTCCGCATGCCTGCGCTTCAAGCGGAACAAGGCCAAAATCTTCTTCTGCACAGAAAATAAGTGCACGGCATTTCTGCAGGTACACGCGGAGGACTTCATCACTTACACGCCCTGTGAATGTTATGGTACTGCATCCTCCGGCGAGTTTTTTCAGGTTTTTATTTTCAGGACCGGAACCGATTACAACAAGTTTTCTTCCAAGCGACATGCAGGCCTGTACTGCAAGATCCATCCGTTTATACGGAACAAGCCGTGAGAATGCAACATAAAAATCTTCATACCGGAAATCGGCAGGAAAAAAACGACGCGTATTTACGGGCGAATAAATCACCTGCGCATCTCTGTTCCAGTATTTTTTGATGCGGCGTGCAATGTAATTAGAATTTGCCACAAGCGTATCTATCCGCTGACTTGAAATATAATCCCACTGGCGTATACCGCCCATCCATTTATTCATGAAATGCCTGACGAGGGCATTGCTCCGTTTCTGGTATTCGAAGAAAAGATCCCACGCGTAGCGCATCGGTGTGTGGATATATGCGATCTGCGGCACGGAAGGAGGGGTAATAACCCCCTTTGCACAGCATGACGAACTGCAGATTACTAAATCGTAGCCGGTGAAATCGAACGATTCGACCGCCTTAGGCATAAACGTAAGAAGCTTTGTGTATATGCGCGGCGCAAACGGAATCTTCTGCAGCGGGCTTGTGTAGATTTTATTATTCCGGAAATGATTACCTATACGTTTTTTATCGTAGACAAGTGTGAAAATATCTGCGTCAGGATATATACGGAGCAGTAGTTCCACGAACGTTTCTGCTCCTCCGTAGCTTGTAAGCCAGTCATGAACAATTGCAACTTTCATCGTAATTACCTTACTAACGTGTTTTGAACAAAGTCCTGAAGTGTAAAGGAACCGGAAACCTGTACGCTTCCTTTGCATCCTGCGTTTTGTCCCGCCTCTACGTCGCGTTTACTGTCTCCTGCCATATATGACAGGGAAAGATCAATATTAAAGTCTGCGGCCGCCTTAAGCAGCATGCCGGGGTTTGGTTTACGGCATGTGCAGCTGCATTTATATGCAGGCCGTTCTCCGGGGAAACCCCTGTCGGGATGATGCGGACAGAAATACAGCGCGTCGATGTATGCACCTTCTTTCCCCAGCAGAGTTTCAAGTTTGCTGTTTATTTCCTGCAGCTGTTCGAACGTCAGTTCACCGCGCGCAATTACCGGCTGATTCGTGACGACGACTGCAAGGTATCCCGACTCGTTTATTTTCCGTACGGCATCGGCCGCACCGGGAATAAGTTCCATTTTATCTATGTCAGTAAGAAACCCCACATCTTTATTCAGTGTTCCGTCCCTGTCAAGAAATACGGCCTTCTGTTTATGCGAAAGATTCCGCTGTTCCACCAGACCTGTTCTCAGATCTTTTTCAACCTGATAATACCGGTCAGGCGTGCCCATATCCTTAATATATTCCGGCGTGTCGTATGCATAAATATGTCCCGCAGGTACGAGCGGTTTCAGAATGTCGCGGTCAAGGTCAATTTTTTCCTGGGTAAGCGATTTTGCCGCTTCCGCAAGAAGCTTCGGGGAAATAAGTTCTATTCCTGCATTTACCCGGTTCGTATACCAGCAGCGTTCGTCTTCCTTGTTCATCCAGCGTACGACTTTATGACTGTCGTGCGGCATACCGCCCGCTGTTTCAGGCGGTACAATTTCAGTAACCAGAAGCGAGCTGTCGTACGGATGTCCGTTCGGATGCGCCATCAGAGACGCCCACGCGCCATGCTTCTTATGAAACGCACTGAAACGGTTAAAATCTATGTCGAATATGGTATCTCCGCACAACAGCAGAAAATCATCCGTAAGGTCAGAAATTTTGTACAGTGCACCGGCGGTTCCGAGCGGAATTGTTTCATCATAATATGAAATATGAACACCGAACCCGCTGCCGTCTCCGAAATACTCACGTATAAAATGCCCCAGATGTCCGATAACAAGTGTAATGTCCGTAAGACCGTTACACTTCAGACAGTCAATCTGGTATTCGAGTATCGGTTTTCCGCATATGCGTATCATCGGCTTGGGAATGTCGCTTGCAACAGACGCAATACGTGTTCCTTTACCGCCTGCCATAATTACCGTTTTCATTAGAAGAACCGTTCCTCCAGCTGAAGGCAGAGCGCATGGTATACAGGAAGGTGAAGTTCCTGAATTTTAAATGTCTCGTCTTCCGGCACAACGATCGCAGCGTCTGCAAGTTTTGCAATTTTACCGCCCGTCTTTCCGGACAGTGCAACAGTCTTAAGTCCTTTAGCCTTCGCCACAACCATGGCATAGACGACATCCTTGGAGTTTCCGCTCGTGGAAATACCAAGGAACACGTCTCCTTGTACGCCGTATCCATTCACCTGCTGCGCAAACATGACGTTGCCGTCGACGTCGTTAAGGCTTGCTGTCATAAGAGCCGTCTGGTTACACAGCGAAATTGCCGGAAGTGCACCCTGCAGTTTGTCGGCAAGATACGCGCCCGTATCCGGATCTATTGTTACCAGCTCGTCAAGAAAACTCTGTGCCGGCGTGCGTTTTTTTATAAAACTCTTTAAAAGTTCCCCGCAGATATGGTCGCTGTCCGCACAGCTTCCGCCGTTCCCTGCAATAAGCAGTTTCCCGCCGTGCGCATAGGAGTCTTCTAGCAGCCCGTATGATTTTCTGATGTCCTTTTCACAGACGGCAAGGGCAGGGTACCGTTTTATAAGTTCTTCAATATGATCAGTCATTGTATGTAACCTCCGAAAATAAGTTCAGAAAACATTCTCAGCGTTCGGCCGTATAATCTTCCGGGTTATAGAAAATTATTTTTGTACCGTCATTTTCAAATTTGAACGGAACGTACAGCTGGTCTTTCAGGGCATTCCGTACATTATCCTGTTTATCGGACGGAACGTAGAACAGCAGAAATCCGCCTCCGCCGGCACCCAGAAGCTTTCCTCCGAGCGCACCGGCCTTCATTGCCGTTTCGTACTGTTCGTCGATTGATCCCGTGGAAATACCGGATGAAATACCCCGTTTAAGCCGCCACGTATAGTCGAGCAGGCGGCCGAAGTCGTCAAGATCGGCATCTTTATTAACAAGCACCTGTTCAGCTTTATCGACAAGCCCGTACATTTCAATAAGCTGATGCGTTTTGTCCTTCATCGATTTCTCAGTATTTTTCTGGATATCGGATGAAAAGCGCGAGAAACCGGTAAAGAAGAGCATAAGATGATCGTTCAGAAGTTTTTTCCGCTCAGGAGCAATAATAACCGGATTCACGGTATAGCCTTCCGCCGAAAAGTTAATACGGTTAAAACCGCCGAACGAAGCTGCTATCTGGTCCTGCACACCGCCGGCTTCCGCACAGAGTGTACGTTCAAGATAGATTGCGTCGTCGGCAAGTTTCCGCTTGTCGGCATACTGCCCTTTAAGTGCGTAAAACGCCTCCAGCATACCAACGGCGAATGATGAACTCGTTCCCAGCCCGCTGCGTGCCGGCAGGTCGCTTTCATATGTAAGGCGGAGTTCGTGCATATCAAGCCACTGCATTGCATTCCGTATGGCAGGATGCTGAATTTCGTCATAGCTGTTCACATACTCGGTTTTTGAATAGGTGAGGTGCGTCCTGTAATCAAAGAAACGCGGAAGGTGGCGTACGGTAACGTAGCAGTACTTGTCAAATGTTGTGGAGAGCACGGCACCGCCGTGTTCGTTGTAAAATCCTGAAAAATCAGTTCCGCCGCCGAAAAAAGACATGCGGAACGGTGTCTGAGTAATAATCATTTTATTATTGTATATGATATACCGCGAAAAAACAATCAGGCACGGTAAAAGTCTATCCCTGCGGAAATAAGTTCGAATGTATGTCTGAACGAATACAGCCGGGGAATGTTCCGGGGAGAAGGCATCGCTGCACACGACAGCAGTTTTAACGCCAGGTCACTGCTGTCTCCGTTTTTAAAAAATGTTACCGGGTACTGCGCATATATTTCCCTGAAAACAGGTATGTCGGAAATGAGCGCATTTGTGCCGAGTGTCATGGCTTCCAGCGGCGGCAGGCCGAACCCTTCATAAAGAGAGGGCTGAACAAGAAGCGAGGCTTTTTCGTACAGGTGTTTCAGTTCTGTATCGGATACTTTTCCGGTAAACCTGACAAAACCTTCCGGCATTTTCTCAATATCATGCAGAATAGAATCGTCTCCGGTACGGAAATTGTCGGCATTGCCCGTGATCACAAGCTGCGCTGCAAGCCCCTTGTCAAGCGCACTCCTGAAAGCGGGGAGCAGCACATGCAGTCCTTTATGTTTCTTTATGTTACCGACAAAGAGAATGCTGCCGTCTTTCTGTACCGTTCCTGAGGTGTCATTCTGCAGCCATGAAGGAACGGCGCTGTACGTCACCACGACAGGTTTTCTGCATTTGAGCAGGCTGGTAATACGTCCTGCAGAGAATTTTGATACAGTGAAAACGGCACGGGACTTCCGGACCGCACGTTTGTAAAACCATTTACGGACGGCCGTTCCCGTCTTAGAAGCAAGTCCCGGAACATCAAGAAATACAACGTCGTGTATTGTTGAAAACACCGGAACTCTGATTCCTGACGGAATGTTGCAGTACGGTGTGTAATACGCACTGCATTCGTTGATTCTCCGGGAAACAGTCCGGGGAAAGGCTGACAGTTCGCGCAGCGAGAATACTCCTACAGCACAGGGACAGAGTTCCGCATGCGGATTATCCGCATATGCGGCAATATCTTCTCCGCGTCCTATGAGCAGACAGGTGTACTTTTCCAGAAAGAGCGGAATGAGTTCGGCAATGTATGTTCCTATGCCGCCCGTTCCGAGCATACGGCAGTCGACTGCAAGTTTCATTTTATTTTACCAGTTTCTTCAAAGCGTCAAGCAGCATAGTGTTGTCTGACTCGTTCCGTACTGCAAGTCTGATATACCGGCCGTCTTCAAAACATTTCTTTGAAGAAAGATCCTTAATGAAAATATTATATTTTTCAAGCAGGTCGACCGTCAGTTTTCCCGCTTTGACCTTTCCGTCAAGCCTGCACAGCACAAAGTTCGCTTCACTCGGAAAAACGGTAATACCGCTGATTCCTGCAAGTTCACGGCAGAATCTTGCCCGTTCGGCGGCTATTGCGTCGCATGCGGAAGCATATGCCTTGCTGTATTTGTCGTAGATCTGAAGAAAGTATTCGGCGAACGAATTGATGTTCCATATTGCGTTCGTCCTGCGGATTTTCGTAATATAGTCTGTATCAGCACATGCAAGAACACCCAGACGGAGTCCCGGCACCCCATAACTCTTGCTTATCGACTTTATGACGACAAGATTGGGATTTGCCGTAAGTATGTCCTCGGAAAGAAGCGTGTACCGTTTATTCTTTTCTGCAAAGTCGATGAACGATTCGTCAAATATGAGCACTGCGTTCTGTTTACGCAGTGAGGTACAGAGCGAAAGAACATCTTTTTTACTGATAAAGTTTCCCGACGGATTATCGGGATTTATGAGCAGTACTGCCTGAACCTGTTCCTTTTCTGCCGTTTTACTGATGTCTCCGGCAGTATACGCAAATGTTTCTTTATTTACGGAAACAGGGACGACGGACGCATGAGCGAACCGCTCGGGATATTCGTTGAACGTCGGGTAGGGGACGGCAACTTTCCCGCTGAGCATGCCGCCCAGAGACGAAATAAGTTCAGCCGCTCCGTTGCCCACAACAATATGTTCCGGGAGCACGTTGAAAATCTTTGAGGCCAGCAGGCTTTCCTGTGCGGCTCCGCTCGGATACTGCGTCAGAAGCGTTTTAAAACTAGCCGTAAGCTCACTTACCATTTTCTCCGGAGGAAAATACGGATTAACCAGATAGCAAAAATCCTTCATCTGTGGGAAACGCCAGTATCCGCCGTACCGTTTCTGGAGCAGTGAAAGTTTCTCCTTTCCTTTTGCAAAACGGTTTTCAGCGATTGCAAGATCCGCGGGATCGTCTATTTCGTACCATTCGTTTCCCTGAACAACAAGCCCTTTAAGCGTTGAAGCGGAAAGAAACGAAAGAACTTTCAGTACCTGTTCGTAATATTCGTTCTTGCCGAACGCCTTCTGGTACGCTTCAAGAAACGGCACATAATACTGCCGGGAAAAATCGGCTGAAAATTTGTAAATATTCACCGTCTTGTAATAGTTTTTCGTATCTTCCCAGTTAAAGTGAGCTTTGTCGAGCATGCCGGTGATATTGTTTTTTTCATCAAGCAGCGTGCACGTTCCGTCCATCCACGATTCAAACGGAGAGACAACAGCAAGATTTTTTTCCGGGCTTGTAATAAGTCTTGTTATAAGGGACGGATTGAATATAATGTCGCTTTCAAGAAGCAGCGTGTCGTCTTTCGTCATTTCACTGCGTGCAAGGAAAAGAGAATAGATATTATTCGTCTTATCGTAAACCGGATTTTCGATAAATTCAATTTTCATGCCGTTTAGATTCGACTGGTTAAATTTTTCTGCAATAAAATCCTTAAGAATTTGTCCTTTGTATCCTACTACTACGACAAGCCTGTTTACGTTATTGGAAGCGAGCGATTCGATCGTATATTCGATAAGGGTTTTTCCATTGACCGGAACCATGCACTTTGTGGCTTCTTTCGTGTACCGTCCAAGACGCTTTCCCATACCTGCTGCAAGAATAACTGCCTGCATATTATTTTCCTTCCTTGTATGATGCTGTTCTGGTGATCATAAAATCAGCAATATTTTTTCCCGCTTCTCCGCGGAACATCCATGCTTCCTCTTTTGCCTTTTTACGTTCTCCGGCAAGCACCGGACTGTCGCTTGCATTCCTGATGACGTTTTGAATATCGGCAAAATGTTCTTCCTTTAGTTCTATGCCGATCTTTTTAAGCACGTTGAACTGCCAGATATTTTTACCGCCGTCAAGGTCGTACGCATCGTACGGACGCAGGTCAAGTTCGGCGTTCACATACATGACAGGCTTGTCGCAGAGAAACGTATAGTCGTAAATGATACCGGAGAAATCAGAAATCATAATATCCGCTTTTTTCATAGAAAATACATTTTCCCGGTTGTAGTCCCATTCAACGTTCGGCGTATCTTTATATTTTTCAGTAAGCGCTTCAAGCATTTTGGGTTCAGATTTTTTAGACTGAGGATGCGGCCGCACGATTATGCGCCAGCCAGTTGCGGCAAGCGGTGTAAGCAGCTTCTCTCCGTATTTCGAGAGCAGTGCACTCGGACCCCATGAGGGAGATACAAGTACCGTAAAAGGATGGTTTTCTTCATCCGGAATAGATGCAATACGTTCTGCAAGAACGTCAAGATAGGTACATCCGACAGTCACAAGTTCTTTCGGATTAAGCGAGCGCTGCGCTTCAATATGCTGGATGTCCGCCTTCTGATAGTCACCCGTAAGCAGAACAGAATCAAAGTAGTCTATACCGAACAGCCGGTACATTGTCGCATCGCTTGCCGCATGAAGAACGTGCGCGTAGTGTTTTACATTCTTGCTCCGCTTCAGCTGATACACCTGCAGGCCGGGAGTAGTCATAAGAACTATGCCCGCACTCAGAAGATTAAGCCGTGCGAATGCGGCGTTCCCTTCGCCTATATAATCAGGTTTTACATATTCGTATTTCTGTTCAAATACAGGATCATCCTTCGCAGACGTGTAGTATGTAAGCTGAATATGCCGTTTTTCAAATTCCTCCGCAACAGGCTTGAACACGTTCCAGTACTGTTTTCCCTCACAGTAGATGACATACTGTTTCCATGATGCATCATGCTGGAGCGCATCCCTGTTTTTCTGGCCGGAAAAAAACAGCTTAAGTTTAAGAACTGCCGCCTTTACAAGAAAGAAAAGGGTAGCCGCGGCGCCGATGAGAATCGAGAAAAGCATGCTGCCTGTTCCCGGATCAATGTACAAAAATAATGAAAAACTTGTCATAAAAACCTTATCCTAAATATAACATTTAATAGTAAAATTAGATACAAATTCAATTATTCCACAGGTTTTGAAGCCCGCTTCCAGTTTTCGGCCTTGAATATATTGTCCTTTACGGTCCACCATTCACTTTCTTTTATTGAGAACGTATATGTACCATTATATGCCGGCTGATGCTGGTCGCTGGAAGTTATCGTCACCCCGTTTTTCTTAAACGGAGTTGTATCAAGCGGAATTTCTTTTTCTGTAAAGGGATTGACCGGATGCGCAATAAGTCCTTTAAGCAGAAGTGAAGAAACATCAACATTTGTCATGAAGGAGTTGTCCGTCTTTACCGGCCCTTCCGAATTAAAATCCTTGAAGAAAAGCAGCGGATGGTAATGCCCTCTGCCATGATACTGTCCTCCGGTTATCTGGGCGTCAAGTGCGTCGTCCTTTTCCATACAGTCCTCTTTATCGTCGCTGCCGTGATCGGCAACAAAAATAATCCGGGTATTATCATATACTCCGTTTTTTTTAAGCAGCTGTATCCATTTTGCAATCAATTTAAAAGCGGCAATATTGCTGTGGTAATACGGCTGATGCGCATATTTTGACGAACCGTAATCGGTAATATTCTGGGCTGGTACATAATCAGGAGCCTGGAAAAAAGAAGGTTCGTGAGTCAGTTCGTTTACAATACACGTATAGGTACCTGTCCCCGAACCCGTAAAATCAGTAAGCCGGGGAAGCAGATCCAGTACCGCATAATTATTGTACACAAGATTCTTGTTCTGAACAGTTTTGTCCGAATTCCAGTATGTTCCGTCTTTATATATTACTTTTCTGAGGAATACCGGAGTACTGCGGAATAAGCTGAATATAATAAGATTCCGCTTTAATTCAGCTTCCGTCGTATTTGCAAAATTATATTCAGGATGTTCAATATACCATTCTCCTGTATATTTCCCGATTGTGTGATATGCCTTTATCCGGGGATAGCGGTCAAAAATGCGCAGGTCCGGATAGGTACTGTAATTCGCCCATGAAGGGTCGGTAACTGCTGCATCATATCCCAGCTGTTCGGAAAAAATCCGCGGAAGGAGCAGGAGAGCTTCATTGTTTTTTTCTACAAGCGGAACGTTTTTCCGTTTATTCATTTCTTCCGGAATGTATTCGTAGCCTCCGTACAGCCCCGGTGCGCCCATAAGTGTATGGCCGTTGAATGAGACTGTGTTCGGATAATAAACGAATCCGGTAAAGGCATCAGAAACGTCAGACGCTTCTTTGAAAATTTCAGGAATATACTGATTCTGCGCACGGTCAACCATAAATAAAATAACATTCCTGCCTGTTTTTGAAAGATGAAGAATAGGCACAAGTGAACCGGGCATACTGCGGTCGGATGCAAGCTGCGACTCGTATACTGCGTATTTTTTGGAAATAGAAACGGTGTTTGCCGTAGAAATACCTGCCAGCGCAATACTACTGATAATCAGGAGTGAAGAAAAAATTTTACCCCTGCGGATACCAATAAAAAACAGACAGCAGAGCGTAACTGTAATAAGTACCGCCGTATTGCACAGAGTTGTAAATTTCGGAGCCGACAGGTTTGACGCATTGGAAAACATAAGCGTCTGGGAAATATCTCCGTATGAGAGAGAAAAACAGAACGTATTTATGACCGCACAGAGCGCAGCATCACACAGTATAATTGTAAAAAACGTCTGTATTTTATTATTGAACAAAAAGTAAATGCAGAGCGGCCACAATACCCAGAAGCCGAGCGCCTGGACGAACGGATTGTAAACAAGAGAAAGAGGATTAGGGCTGCTTCCTATTCCTGCAAATTCAAGCGGAGAGGAAGAAATAAGGGACGTAGGTATTGCAGCTCCGGAGAGCAGGAACAGACAGACACACCCTGCTGCAAAAATAAGAAACCGCATTCTGCCTTCGGCGGAAATAAAAGCAAGAGACGTATTAAGAAGCTTTTTAAGAAATTTAAGAACAAGCGGAATTATAAAAATAAAAACAGTAAATATCAGGAACGCAGCACAGTATATTTTTTTAAGCTTCGTAAAGAAAACGAAATATATAAGGGCAAAGGAACAGAATGCACACGTGCATCCCCAGAATATTTTTAACGGACTGCGGAATTTGTAGAACACATTCTTTACAAGGCTGAAGATGTTGTTCATAGTCCAGTAGAGGACAAGCCCCGAGGGGGAAGTGTAAAGCAGTACAAGAAATACAAGCGCCATTCCGTAAATCTGGATTTTTTCTTTTACTTTGAATCCTTTAGTATAAACGGCTCCTGCAATAATATTGATTATGGTCATCGCTACTGGAAGTACGTTTACCGGAAAAGAACCGATACGGAAAAGTGCATCGGGCGCTCCCATATCCCGGATGAACAGAAAACTCCGGCCTTTTAAGACAGGAAGTTTTGAAAGAAAGATGTATGCTGCAATAAAGAACGGGATCTGTATCAGCAGGCCGAAAGAGGACCGGAGCGCCATAATAGGATGATACATATGCTGGCGGTAATAAGTGGAAAGTATCATGTACTGTTCATCACCGGAAAAAGTTTTCTTTATCCGGTTGATTCCCGGTTCAAGTTTTTTTTCCGTATCACGCTCAACCTGCTGCCAGTGTTCTGCAACGACATACAGAGGAAGGCACAGCAGTGAAACAGCAAAACTGACACCGATAACGGAAATACCGGGATTTTTAAAGACTGCATTGCAGAACATAAATGCGAATTCAATAATCAGTATCAAAGGATAGATGATGAGCGTGTAAAGAAAACCTGCCATAATGAAGGTAGTATAACTTTTCCGTTATTTAATATCAATAATTGATGAAATTAAACCAAATAACTGCCGTGCCGCATTTTTATACGTATATTTCTGCAGCAGTCCGTCAGGAGCGCGTACCGGTTCTTTAAGAAGTTCATCAAGATCTGCATCAGTATTGTCAGGATCAATATAATGCGCGCAATCTCCGTATATTTCCGGCAGACAGGCGGAATTTGAAATAATAATCTGCGCACCGCACGAAAGAGCTTCCAGCGGGGGAATGCCGAATCCTTCATAATATGAGGGAAATACGAAAGCCTTACAGTTTTCATAGAGCGCTTTTATCTGTCCGTCCGAAAGATAGCCCGGAAGTACGACATTCGGCAGCGTACTCAGGACGGATAGCTCGTCCGGAAGCAGACCTGACAGCGCTTTTCCCGAAATAACGAATGTTTCCAAGGGATGTCTTGCTGCATGTGCTGCGATCCATTTCAGATTTTTCCTTTTTGACAGGCTGCCGAGCGTAAAGTAATAATTTCCTTTCTGAATCTGCGGCAGAGATGCAAAAATACTAGTATCGGTTTTTATAGATTTAAAATGATCCCATCCGTTGAAAATGATATGAATAGATTCTGGGTTGACATTATATGTCCGTGCAATCTGCTGCCTGCTGAAGTCAGATACCGTAATAAGAATTTTTGCATGCCGGACAGTATATCTGTACATACAGTGCGTATAAAACCTGATAAGCTTATCCCTGAAAGTTTTAAAGTCATCCGGATGGATAACGGAATAAATATCGTGTACGAATGCAATTCCCGGACAAAAAACAGGAGTCATATTGGAAAAATCAAGCGGTAAACCGTGATTTTTCCTGACAAACGATAAGAAGCGGATATGTTCCCAGACTGGATAGAAAGAAGCCCGCTCAGGAGAATATACGATTTTTATATTTGTAAGGTCCGGAACGTCGTATGAATTCGACGGAGCGAATATCACCAGCTGTCCTGGTTTGACGAGTGTATCAAGCTGAATGCACGTTTCAACGGCAAACCGTTCAACACCGGTACGGGGATTCCGGCTCAGGAAATCTCCGTTTATGATTATATTCTTTTTTTGCTGAGTATGTCTGAATACAAACAGTTTCTGGAGAATGAAAGAAATATATGCAATACATGCAGCCGTCAGCAGCTGTGCAAGATATTTATTCCAGTTCAACTGTCCGATAAGAATGTGCAGAGAAATAAGATTCAGAACAAATGAAGGAACATAGGATAAAATCATTTTAAAAAACATTCCTGCCGTAATTTTATCTCTGTTTTTAAATGTCAGATATTTATTAAGAAAAAAACTTGAGCATATACCTATGCTGTAATCCATACAAACCGCAAACGTATAATTGCTGCTCAGAAATACGGTAAGAGAATAGATTCCATAGGTGAATGCCGTGTTAATGAGGCCGACTACATTGAATTTAATAAATTCAATAATTGTTTTTTTTATTTTTTCCCTTTTGTTCATATCTTATTTTTTATCCTGGAAACTGTTTTTCAATGTCTGCGGATTGGAATACTCGAATACTTTGTAATACGCATCCTCGTATACCATACTGCCACCTGCAAATACTTTGTTTGAGGACGATGTACCGTATTCCTGCGTGTCTACGAGCAGAAAACATTTTTTATGCTGCCTGTACGTATCTGTATAATATCGTACAGGAGTAAGCCACTTTTCATAACTGTAGTAATTTTTAAGGACGATTTTTTCTGTGTCATCGACTTTATCTTTTCCGATATTGGCAATTTCGATTTTTCCGTTGCTTATAAACGTCAGAACGTTTGCGTTCCAGAATGTCGCAAAGCCGAAATTAAAATTATTTTTCTCAAGAAAAGAAAGGACTGCGTATCTGTTCGTATTTCTGTCGTTTGAGAGCACTGTCTGTATTGTCGTAAAACTTCCGCCAAGTACGACTATTGCCCCCGACACTCCGAGAATATATTTATGTATATGGTAAAACGAAACATCGTCGATAATAATCGCAAAAATGGTCGGAATAAAAGCAATTTCCATTATGAAGTAACGGGCGATATAGTCCATGTTTATGTATAAAAAACCGGTAAAAATAAAACTTACAAGCGAAAACGTAATATAAATAAGCTGCTTTTCGTTTTGTTTTTTTTTGTTTCTGTAAAAGGAGATGCAGCCGATTAAGAGAAAAACCAGAAAGATATAAATGAGAAGATTGATGACTCCGGCAGGGGTCATAGCAGAAATATTGTTTTTATATCCGAGTATGCCGAAAATATCGCTGTGAAGACGGGTGATCGAAATGTCGCCGATGGTATTGTATGCGGTTGAATTCCACTGGGTAAAAGAATACAGTTTTGCCAGAAGTGTTGAATTGAAAACGTAGCCGATACATCCCGAAACAAGTCCGCCGGCGGAGAAGAATACCCGCCTGTCATTTATAAAGAACGTTCTGAAAGAAAATTTCCCGTTTTTTTCGTACAGTTCTTTGACGCCTTTATAAACGACAGTAAGTGCAAGCGGAAATACAAAAATAAGCAGGTATCTGATAGTAGCAAGCCCGTTCAGAAAAGATGCGGTCCAGAATAAAATAAGAAGAACGGTATATATTTTTTTTGAAACAGACTCAGGAGTAATAAGATAAAAATAAAGTGTAAGATATATAAACGAAAGTACAATATGCGGTATATAATAATTCCCGAAGGTTACATACAGCCACATATCGACAGAACAGGGACATATGCACATAATGCATACAAGAAATTTTACCCACGTTTTTTTTATTGCAAGGCTGTTGAGTAAGAAAAATTGAGAAAAGAAAAGAATGACGCATGAAATAATGGCAGTAAGTGTTTTTATTACATACCAGTTGTTTGTAAAAAGAAAAAGAGGGGTGCTGACGAGCTGAGTATTAAGAAGGCGTATTTCCGTCGAATAAAACCAGGAACGCGGCCAGAATGTTTTCTTAAGAAAACATTCTTTTGCAAGAAGAATTTCAGAAGCCATATCTGAATCCATGAAAGCGGCGCTTCTGGTTTGAAAACAGTAAATCATAAGTACCGAAATACAGGTAAGAACAACACTCAAAAGAAATATTCTGTTTTTCCTGCTGAATTTAACAAAAAAAACAGCATTGAAGAACAATGCAATAAAAACGGGAAAACCGATAAGCGTTACTATCGTATCTTTCCATTTATCAAGAGAAAACGTACGGTGAAAAACTGCCGTTTGAAGAAACGACTGTATAAGAGGGATCAGCCTGCCGGAGAGGAGTATAAGCGTGCATCCCGTGAAGAGCAGCATGCACGTGCATACATCCAGCACGATCGTTGTTTTTTTAGAAAAATTATTCATTTTTTTCTTTTCTCCTGAGTGATTCGGAAATACGTATATCGGAAACTGAAAACCGGAGATTATTATTAAGAGTCAGATACATTCGTCCTATGTATTCGCCGATAACCCCGAGTGAAAGCAGTATCAGGCCGCCAAGGATAAGAATAAGCAGAACAATTGTAGTCCATCCTTCAACGGTGCTTTTTTCTATAAAGTGTTCAACAAGATAATAAACTGCAAGAATAAATCCGATAAGCGAAGAGAAAAATCCAAGTATCGAAGATATTTTTAATGGAAGAATTGAAAAACCGAATAAAAGTTTGTTAAAAACCTGAACGGATTTATGAAACGTATAATTACTTGTTCCTGAATCACGTTTATGGTGCTCAACAGGAATCTGGATGATGTTTTTGGTAACCTGGAAAATAAGACCGTCTATGTACGGAAAAAGATTTGCACTTTCCAGCATTAACTTAACAACATCCGATTTTATAATTTTAAATGGAGAAAGATAGATACCAGATGGTTTATTTATAATTATTTCTGCTGTTTTACCGTTAAGCCAGCTTCCCATATTTTTCCATACTTTTTGTTTTTTACGGGGAAAATCAGCATAGCAGACATCATATCCTTTTTTTACTGCCTCATAAAGTTTCGGAATATCATATGGAGAATGCTGCAGGTCGTCGTCCATTATAACGACATAAGAACCTTCCGCCTGCAGAAGACCTGCAAAGATTGCATTATCCTGACCCGAATTTTTCCGCAGATTAACGGCTTTTACCGGAAAATTATCATTAACAACACTGCAGATTTTTTCCCAGCTTTTATCGCGGCTGCAGTCATTTACCATTATCTGTTCATAATCGAAATTACGCAGTGCCTCTGCAAGTTGTTCGGTCAGTTTCCGCACACAGGATTCGCTGTTATAAACAGGAATAACGACGCTGATTTCTTTCATAGATTTTTTACTATACATCGTAAACTGAGTAATTTCAACCAGCAATTTTTTTGTTATTGCTGTTTTTTATGAATGTCTTTATACTGAAAAAAAATCAGGAGATTCCATGATTCCTTTTAATGTACCTCCCTATACCGGCAGGGAACTTGAATATATAAAGAAAGCTGTAGAAAATCATAAAATCTGCGGAGACGGTGAATTTACAAAAAAATGTAATGAATGGATAGAAAAGAAAACCGGTATTTCCCGGGCAATGCTTACAACATCATGCACACATGCAACTGAAATGGCGGCGCTGCTGGCCGGCATTCAGAACGGAGACGAAGTAATAATGCCGTCCTTTACGTTTTGTTCAACGGCTGATGCGTTCGTGATGCGCGGTGCTGAAGTGGTGTTTGTGGATATACGCCCGGACACAATGAACATTGACGAAAAACTGATTGAAGCGGCCGTAACGCCGAAGACAAAAGCTATTGTCCCCGTTCATTATGCAGGTGTCGGATGCGAAATGGATGCAATCTGCGCCATAGCAGAAAAATATCATCTGTTTGTGATAGAGGATGCAGCTCAGGCTGTAACCGCTGTATACAAAGGAAAGCAGCTTGGTTCTATAGGTGATTTCGGCTGTTTTTCTTTTCATGAAACGAAGAATTTTTCTATGGGGGAAGGAGGCGCAATTCTTCTGAAAGACCCCGGTTATATTGAAAACGCAGAAATTATCAGGGAGAAGGGAACTAACAGAAGTAAGTTCCTTCGCGGACAGATTGATAAATATACGTGGGTGGAAAAAGGTTCGTCCTATCTGCCGAGCGATATGAACGCGGCGTACCTGTGGGCCCAGCTTGAAGTTTCAGAACAGATCACGGCAGACCGGATGGTTTCATGGAATATGTACAACAGGGAATTGAGGGACCTTGCAGACAGCGGAAAAATAGAACTACCGTATATTCCGGACTATTGTGAACATAACGCACATATGTTCTACATAAAAACAAAGGATATTACAGAACGTACGGAACTTATTTCATATCTGAAAGAAAACGGCATTACAACGGTGTTCCACTATATTCCGCTGCATTCAGCCCCTGCCGGCAAAAAATACGGTCGTTTTTCAGGGGCTGACGTATATACAACGAAAGAAAGCGACAGGCTTGTACGTCTGCCGCTGTATTATAAACTTACACGTTCCGATCTTGAACAGGTTATCCAGAAAGTACACGACTTCTACAGAAACCGATGACCGTTCAATGTTCTCCGGCAATTCTGCAGTCCGGTTCCCTGAACGTAACAACAAAAACAGAATTTGTTCCCCTGATAGTTTCATACAATGTGTCTGATAAAACCGGAAGTTCTTTATCCGGCAGGGGCGCAGTTTTTGAATAGTCGATCGTTCCGAAATTATGCTGGCTGAGAACAAGTTCTCCTGACTGTCCCGGTCCGAGATCTCCGTTTATGCACTTTGCAGCAAGTGGGTAGGCACGTATCAGCTGCAGCGCTGCAGCTGCAGTCCCCACCGCGTTTGTAAAATGGATTTCAACTGTTTTACCGGAAGCAGGAACAAGACGTGAAAGTTCTGAAATAAGCATAGTCGTGCGGAAATTTCTGTATTCTTTCTGCGCAGCCTGAGCATTGCCGAACGCAAATGCAAAAACCAGAACCGAGTAGGAGAGTGCCGATACGACTATTTTTGCAAAAATATGTTTTCTGTCCTTTTCACTGAAAAAACGGGAAACCATAATGGACACAAGACCTGTAAAAACCCCGATTCCTATGAACGCACGGGGCAGCCAGAGCGGTTTTTTAAGTGCAAGATACGATCCGTACGAGAAAATAAGCGAAAATGCAATTCCCGCAATAATGAGGGCGGCTGTGAGTAATTTATTTTTTCTGCTGTGTTTGATTTCAAGGACGGTAAAGCAGATAAGGATAAGCACGGAAAAAAGTTTTATCGCGCTGTGCCCGAAATCTTTCCATACAAGAGACAGGTACGTTTTGCAGTTCGGAATGAAAGAAGAAACCGACACGGCGGTGTCGACATAAATTTCATGGTCGGGTTTTTCTATAAAAAGTTTTGAAAATAAAAAGAGCGCCCCAAGATAACAGAGAACGGATACACCGGTAAATTTCAGTATTTGTTTATCGGTCTTTTTCCCTTCAGTCCAGAATTTTAATGCGAAAATAACCGTGCAGAAAATATAAATGCCGGACGAAGCCTGATATGAAAGGCACATAAGAAAAAGTCCCGTAACGGATATGAACGCGTAGGTCAGAAGATTACCGGTAAAGAGAAACGGTACGACACTGAAAAAAACTGACAGCGCCATGTACGGTGAATCATACCGGTATGAAATATCGGAAAGAAAATACGGAAACAGGCAGACAGGAATCGAGGCAATGCAGCTGAATACAGTAACTTTTGAATCAGTACAGCTGTATATAAGGACAAACGCAGACGCCGCCATGATTAGTACTGCAATAAACTGTGTCAGAGGGGCTATATCCAAGAGTTTCGGCGACATATGAACGATAATGGACCCGAATTCGGAAACGTACCGGTAAAAATTACGCCATGCGCGTTCCCCGGTAATTTCCCTGAACAGATCATCGTTCGCCACATTGTAGAAATCCGCACGGAATATTGAAATGAGACCGAACGAAAAAAGGATGAAAAGGAAGAGAATGTATTTTTTATTTTCTCGGAAGATACCGCTTTTTGCGCGGATATCAGATGAAAGCTCAAGATAAAAACTGCGTCCTTTCCGGGTGAATACAAAGAATATCATACAGATATTGAAAAACAGAACTATGGCAGAAAACGCAAAAATCTGCTGGCTCCAGTAGTTCCTGTTCAGTCCCCGGTGGAGCGCCCGTTCAAGGAGCGATACAATAAAACTGCGTACGGGAGGAAGGCAGACAAACAGACATACGGCTGCACAGCCTGCTGAAAGTACTGCAAGAAATATTTTTGCCTTTTTATTCATTATTCTTTTTTCTCCTGAAAACAAAAAGTATACTGAGTATATAGTTTACAAAGACGACAATTATTTCAGTAAAGAATTTGGACCAGAATTCGGTAAAATTAAAAAAAGACAGTCCGGATAGAAACGGCAGTGGTATGTATGAATTCATGACAGAATCGATATTCAGTACTTTTGCAAAAAGCAGCATGAAAACTACTTCCAGAACTCCCGAAAACAACCGCGCACCGTAAAACTTTCCGCATTCGACAAGCGAGTCCCTTTTTTTTGTGCAGGAATTGAATACATATTTCTTATTTGTAAAAAATGCGAAAAGTACTGCAAAAAACCATGCAATAACAGTTGCGGGCGTAAGAGAGATATGCATTCTGCGGCAGAAAAAATATACGGCAAGATTGACAAGTGTCGTCAATACTCCCCAGAAACAGAAGAGCAGAAATTGAATACAGCGTTCCTTTTTAGTCATCCGGTGATAACTCCTGTTTCTTCCAGAAATTTTGAATTTATTTTAGTCCAAGTGCGTTCGTCGAGATTAAATGAATAATTCCGTTCTTTTTCTGCGGCGGCTTTTTTTATTTCCGAAATAAAATCTTCATATGTGTATGCAACGGGAATTCCCGCATTTTTCAGTTCCGGCGTATCCGAATACGCAACAATCGGTTTGTGCGCAGCCATAGCCTGGTAATACTTTGCCGTTATTCCCAGAGGCCTGTCTTTGAAAAATCCTGTTTCATACGGTACCATAACAACAGAACAATTGGTAATCCATGCGGGTACTTCTCCCGGCTTTATGCCCGGAACGTACACCACGTTTGCATATGATTTTATTTTTTTCAGAACCTGACTCTGAGGATAATTAGGACAGACGACGATGTAGGTAAGTTCGGGAGTTTCGGCAGCAGCCTTGAACAGAAGTTCCCATTCCACATCCCATGCGCCTACGTATAAAACTGTTTTTCTGCCTGAAAGTTCCTTCGGAACAGGATACTTTACCGTATACGGCTCAATATCTATCCCGTTTGAAAGAATCCGGTATGAAACCTGACTGTCAAAACCGGGAACAGCCCTGCGGTACGATTCAAGCCCTTTGTCGTTTACAATAAGTACTTTGTCCGACTTTACGAGCATAGTGCGTTCAAGTTCTTTTACCCGTTCCGGAACGGAATCGTACACCAGAGGGTCGGACGGGCGGTAGATCATTCTTGCCGCAGGGTACATTTTTTTTAGTCTGTTAATAAAAACGATACCTTCGCATGATTCAAAAACAAAACAGTCTGTACCATTCAGGTATTTTTTTGAAAAGTGCTTAAACGACCTGAACGATGCCGTAAGCATACGGTTCATGAACCAGTCGGGTAAAAATCTTCCGGCAGCGTCCGGCAGTCTGAACGTCGGAAACGCCGTATTCAGAATTTTTCTTCCCGGAGCAATCATATATTCTCTGCCCGATGAAAGCATACGGATAATATGGGCATTAAGCTGCTCACGGTGCATAAACAGCCCGTAATACGGCCTGGGAAAACTGAAAAAAACGGTTTCTACACCTACAAGGCATGATGCCTCTGCAAATTTATGAAATCCGCCCTGACGTTTCGTATCCCAGTTGTGCGTCGTAATAAAAGTGATTTTTTTCTGACGGTACGTTCCAAGTACAGTTCCCGTGAATGCTTCCATTTTTGTTATGTATTCATCGTTCTGATCTTTGTTTACATTCTCAAGATTAAGCCCCGTGTTCCGCTGCGCGGCTATCTCCACCGGATGAACATGAAGTGTTCTTTTCCATACGACCGGAATGTTGTTTTTGTCTTCCATGAATTTCAGCCATATGTCGTCGGCTTTACCGCATATGTTTTTTATATCGGAAACGGAGAACGTTTCATCCGGCAGAATATGGGGCGGATAGAGTACACCGCCGACACCGACTGCGCACAGAAGAAAAGAAGGTTTCGTTTCCTTTGTATATTCTTTCTTCCATAATCTGTACCGATTAGTCCCGGAGTTTTCTGTTTTTGTTATTTTATGGACACGGAGAGCGGAAACAGCATACGGATATCTTTTATATGACTGAACAAGATGGTTAATTGTATTTTTTCGGTAAATAACGTCGTCGTCAAAAGTTATTACCAGCGAATCGGAAAATTCCTGCAGAACAAAAAAATATTTTTTATGAGAGCGCAGGTCGTACGGAATCTTTCTGATGCTTAATCCGTTTTTTTCAAGTTCCCGGACAGTGACCGGTATTTCCGCATCTGAAATGAAATCGTCAAGGTACAGAACGATTTTATCGGGTTTGACGGACTGATTCAGAATGCTTTTTATACACAAATGCAGAGTGCTGAACCGGGCAGGATAGCTTGTAAGCGAGACAACAATTTGTCCGGAGCGGGGAGAAGTGTTCAGACATGATCCGGAAAAAGTCTTCCGCGAATAGTACCGTTCATAGAACGGCGTTATGAAATGATTGTATTTAGTTGTAAGATATGATCTGACTTTTGTAAGGAACATATTAAAATTTACCTTCACTCTGTAATTTTATTATAGTTTTGTGCAGGTTATCTATATATGAATTTATTGTAAATAGATTACTGCGTTCTTGGGCTGCTTTTGAAAATGCAGAGAGTTTTTCAGAAGAACATGCAAGATCTTCTGTGTACGAAATGAGTTCGTCAAGTGTATTCCATCTGTATCCGCAGCCTTCAGTTACAATCTCTCGTTGTCCTCCTTTATTGATTACGACAGGAACACAACCTGCACTCATCGCTTCGACTGTAGTAATGCCAAAGTGTTCCATAAGATATGGATTAACGTTTTCATCAGCTTCATATCCTTTTGCATGCCAGAAAATCATTGATTTGAGGTAGAGTTCTTCAATTTGTTTCCGTTCTGGTTCAAATATAAAAATTATTCTATTATCAATTTTTCTGAGATAGTCAATATATTCAGGTTTTTCATTTTTGATTGAACCTGCAATTATAAGTTTAAATTCTTTCGTAAGCAGCTCTGATGACAGATATGCTTTTATAAGTGAGTCTATGCATTTTGATCTTTCAATTCGACTACATATTAAAATGTTTTTTTCTTTAGAAATTTTACGATCAGAGTTAATTGGAGTTACAGGCGGGTATAAAGTGAATATTTTATCATCAGTAATATTCCATAATTTTTTTAACCATGAGGCAGTAAATTGAGAATTTGGCAGAAATGAGGTATAACACTTTTTGTATTTTTTATCTGTATATTTTGCAATAAAACGAAATAACGGATGCTGACTGTAAAATTTGAACGTTGTTTTACTTTCCATTGGGAAATGGATTACAGCAATATTGTTTTTTGCTTTTCCAGTGAGAAGACCTCTTGAACAATAAATAAAAACATCAAATTTTTTTGTCAGTGCGTTTATTTTTCTTTTAAAAATAAAATATGAAAAACGTCCTTTATATTCTTTTGATGGGATATACGAGATTAGTAGACGTGATATATCAATTGTTACCCCATAAACAGAGAAGAGCCGCTCGGAAAGTTCTTTTGAATTCATTTCTTCAGTTTCTTTGAAATGTTCAGTAATAATTGTAATAAAAAAATCGGAATCTATCTGCTGAAGTGATGAGATTAAATTTGCAGTATACGATTCCGTTCCTCCAAATTTGTATATAAAATTACTGATATACAAACAAATGTTTTTTTTCATATGTTTTTATTCCTTATTAATTATTTTTAGAAAAAAATAGCGCGTTTTCATGATTTTAAATATTATACAACATAATAAGTATTGTTGATGAGAAATTAGAAAAATACAAGTCCGTATGAAAAATGGTTTATCATTTATACTGCATTTTTTTTCTATTTTTGGAAATAAAGTATTCCAATACTTATACCTTTTATAGACATCGGTAATTTTCAGTGAAAAATCTGGATCAATTAAATAAAATTTACTGTTAAATTTCTTTTTGTTTAGAATTGGAAAATCGTAAGGTATATTATGTTGTTTACAGAATTCTTCTATAAGTAGAGATGCTTTTATTTCATCTTCATGATTTTTTAGAGACATTGAACGGGATACGGAATTTGAACGATAAAAATAATTGTAAAGGGCCTTTGGAATTACGAAAACTGAAGAAGAATATGCTAAAGAGCAATAAGATATGTAGCTGTCTTCAGAAAATGTAAGACCATCTGTTTTAGAAAAATTACAATTTTGCAGTACCTGCCGTTTAATTATTTTGTTCCAGAGTAAAAATGTTAATTCATACTCATTATTAAGTAAGTCTGCTTTATTTATATTCGAATCAGGAATATTTTCAAAACAAATATGATTGTTTTCATCTATTCGGCTGTATCCGAAAATAATTTCATCATATATATTATATGATGAAATTGAAAAAATAGTTGAGTAAATATTATTATAAAGCCAGTCATCACTGTCAAAAAAATGAATGTAAGATCCGGTTGATATGTTGAATCCTGTTTTACGAGCAATAGCGACACCTTCATTTTTTTTATGAATAACTTGAAAACGTTTATCGCGTTTAGCGTAAGAATCACAGATATTTCCAGAATTATCTGTAGAGCCATCGTCAACGATGATACATTCAAGGTCTGAAAAAGACTGAATGAGTATACTATCAAGGCATCGTGAAATATACTGTTCAACATTATATACGGGAACTATTATTGAAAGTAAAGGCTTAGACATATTTATACCTAATGGATTAGAGAAAGAAGTTTTTCTTTATATTTCTCTTTTCCAAAATCCCTTTTTATGATTTTATGGATTTCTTCTTTTCTCAAGAAGTTTTTATTTACAAGAGTCTGAATATTTTCTGTCAGCTGTTTCATATCAGATGAGTCCGTAACTTGCACAAAATCATATTTTTGAAGTTCCGGCATTACTGCATATTTAGAGCCTATAACGGGTAGTCCGCATGATAATGCTTCTAATGTAGCCATTGAAAAACCTTCATAAAAAGTAGGAAAATACAAAATATCGCCGTTTTGATAAAATTCCGGCATATCGCCAAATTTTATACCTGTATATACGTGTGTATGTTTATTATTTGAAAAAAGTATATTGTTTGTGCCTGTTACAGTTGCAATATATAATTCAAATCCGGAATAACTTTCTATATATTTTGAAAGTTCAATTAGTTTATCTAATCCTTTTCTTGTCTCAAGACGTCCTGCAAAAATTACATGGACCGGAATATGGTTTTGTGTTATTTTAGGTACAAAAACAGAATCATCAACAAAATTATTCAAAACTGTAATTTTTGATTCTGGAATATGATAGAATTTTATCAATTCATCTTTAGTATTTTCACTAACAGCAATATTCTTTTTTGCTAAAATTGCTGAGATTTTTTCCATTGCAGCGATTCTTTTTTTGTAAAGATTCACCGGTTCGCATTTATTGTAAAGAATTCCTGCTGTTGTTCCGTGGTGAAATGTAAGATTACAGGGATAAAGAAATGAATGCCATGAAGTGCCTATTACAAACTTATTTTTTTTGAAGAAAAGTTTTAAAGAAATATATAAAGATTGAAGAAGCCAATCTCCATGTTTGAATGGTTTTTCACGTTTACGTACAATCTCTACAGGATAATATGCAGAAAGTAGTGTATAAATATATAAATTTACACGTTCCAAACCTCCTGCGTTGAGAATTCCATTTTTGGATGCCAGATATACTGTTGTTTTTTTCATTTTGATAAAATCCTGGAAATTAATCAGTGTATTCGTATGATATGCTGAAAATAAAAAAGAGCAGGGAATCTGTGTATAATTCTGCCTTTTTTAGTAGTACTGTGTAGAAGTTTTGCATATTTCATATAATCCGCAAAATTATGATTGTCTAGAGCTTTATTCAGACATTCGAAGACGCGCTTTTCAAGTACAGATTCTTTTGTATAACTCCCCGTTCCCCAGCATGAAATGCTGTAGAGTTGTATCTGTAATATAGATTCTTCAAATTTCATATTTTTTTTATAATCAGTCGTATTGCTTATTGAAGTGGGCAATACGCGATATGAAGACAGATTTTCATGTATATAATGACACTTCGAATTAGCAGAAATATCAAGAAGTAGTGGATAATCAAAAGTAAGAAATTTATTCTTTATGTAATTATTTATGTTACAATATTTTTCAAAGTATTTTTTTGAGAAACAAATCGTAGCAGCACATATAAAATTGGTGTATAAAATTTTACCATACCAGTCACCATAAAGCCCATCGTCGTCGGTTTTATGAAATTCCTTTATCACATTATCATTTGCGTCAATCGTTGTATAGTCACCGGCACAAATACCATACTCCTGGTGTTTATCGAGAAAAGATATTTGTTTTTGCAACTTTTCCGGATTCGTCCAGCAGTCATCACTTTCAAGAATTGCTACGTATTTTCCTTTTGAATGTTCAAGAACAAATTTGTAGTTTTCAAGTAACCCTTTGTTGTGCAGCTGACGGTTATATTTTATTATTTCTGGATATTTTGCTGCATATTCAGACGCAATTTTTCCTGTAGAATCTGTTGAACAATCATCGTTTATAAGAAGTTCAAAAGGAAAAACAGTTTTCTGCATAAGCACGGATTCAATTGCTTTCGAGATAAATCGTTCATGATTATATGTTGGCATCAAAATAGAAATTACAGGTTCCATATTTTTAATCCCTGAAGTACAGGTCGCGCGTATATACTTTGTCTGTGACGTCCTGAAGTTCCTTCGTAAAACGGTTTGCTATAATGACATCGCTCTGTCTCTTGAAAGAGGAAATATCGTTTACGACTTCATAGCCTGAAAAGTCCTGTGCAGCAAGTACCGGTTCATAAATAATAATCCGCTTGCCGTGTTCCGACAGTATGTGCATAACATCCTGTATTGATGACTGCCTGAAATTATCGGAACCGGCTTTCATTGTAAGGCGGAATACGCCGACGGTTCCGGGGGCACGATCCATAATCCGGGATGCAATATATTCCTTGCGTGTTTTATTTGCCGCGACGATAGCACCGATAATATTGTTTGGAACGTCCTTATAGTTTGCAAGCAGCTGTTTTGTATCTTTCGGAAGGCAATAACCGCCGTATCCGAACGACGGATTGTTGTATCCCTGTCCGATGCGCGGGTCAAGGCATACTCCGTCTATAATTTCTTTTGTAGTAAGTTTTCGTACTTCGGCATAGGTGTCGAGTTCGTTAAAATAGGCGACCCGGAGCGCAAGGTACGTGTTCGAAAAAAGTTTTATTGCCTCGGCTTCCGTCAGATGAGTGTACAGCGTCGGAATGTCCTGTTTCAGAGCGCCCTCGTGAAGCAGCTGGGCAAAAAGTTCTGCTTTTGATTTAAGCGTTTCGTCGTCCTTTGAATAGCCTACGACAATACGCGAAGGATACAGGTTGTCAAACAGAGCGTGACCCTCCCGGAGAAATTCCGGAGAAAACAGAATATTTGGAAAATCCAGTGTTTTCCTTATGTTTTCGGTATATCCTACCGGGATAGTTGATTTTATGACGATTGTTGAAGCAGGAGAAACTGTTTTTACCTGTTTTATGACACTTTCCACTGATGAAGTATCAAAATAGTTTTTTTCAGGATCATAGTTTGTCGGGGTGGAAATTATTACAAAATCAGCACCTCTGTAAGCGCTGTCCCCGTCCGTAGTTGCCGTAAGATGCAGTTCTTTCCCGCCAAGGTATTCTTCCAGCTCCTTATCAGCAATGGGAGATTTTCTGCTGTTTATAAGATCTACTTTACTTTTCACAAGATCAACCGCATGCACTTCATTGTGCTGGGATAGAAGTACGGAGAGGGAAAGACCGACATAGCCGGTTCCTGCAACAGCAATTTTCATACGAACCTCATTAATGTAGTAACGAATACTAAGTTTAACATAGTAGGCAAAAAAAGTATACAAACATACGAATGATATAGTACTAAAGCTTAAAATGGTGTATAATCTTAAAATATTTCAAGTGGAAAAAAATGAGAACAGCTCTTTTTACAATAATCATTTATCCAATACAGCTGATACTTGAGTTTGTTTATGCTTTTGCAGATCACGTATTTTTAGATCCCGGCATATCGATTATAGCAGTAAGTTTTGCGGTCTGTCTTTTATGCCTTCCTTTGTATATGATTGCAGAGGAAATGCAGGAAAACGAACGGGATACGCAGAAACGGCTTAAATCCGGCATTCTGCGCATTAAAAGTGCTTTTAAAGGCGATGAGCAGTATATGATACTATCCGCTTTTTACCGGCAGCATCAGTATCATCCGGTAATGGCACTACGAAGTTCGGTAAGTCTTATTATACAGATACCTTTTTTTATTGCGGCGTATGTTTTTTTGTCTGAACTTTCAGCTCTGAAAGGCGCTTCGTTCCTGTTTATAAAAGATCTGAGCGAACCGGATGAGATTATACGTTTTGGAAAATATACGCTGAATCTTCTGCCGGTACTCATGACCGTAATAAACTGCATTGCAGGAGCTGTATATACAAGAGGATTCCCTGCCAGGGAAAAAATACAGCTTTACGCGATGGCGTTTATTTTTCTTATCCTGCTGTATGGGTCTCCGTCGGGTCTTGTTCTGTATTGGACAATGAACAACGTTTTTTCTCTTATAAAGAATGTTTTTTATAAACTGAAGAATCCCCGGAGAATTATAAGCATTCTTGTGTTTATATCATGCATAGCGCTTGCGTATTATCTGTTCTTTATCAGGAAACCTGCGGCAGTAAAAGTCTCCGGATGTGTGCTTGCTGTTTCAGTACTGCCGGCTTTTGTTTTCAGATTAAAACGGATGGTACAGCGGAAGACGGTACCGTCAGCCGGCTCCGTCGGCGGATGCAGCGGAATTTTTGCCGCAGAGATAATTCTGCTGGCGGTTAGTGCCGGTATACTTATACCGTCTTCGGTTATAGCCGCATCTCCGGCAGAATTTATAAACCCCGACGCATACAGAAACCCGTTATATCTGATAGGAAAATCACTGTACATTTCCCTCGGGATGATTATATTCTGGCCCGGCATTATTTACTGTATGACTCCGGTAAAACAGCGTCATACTCTTACTTTCGCAGTGCTTCTATGTACGTTCTGCGGTATAATAAATTATTTATTTTTCGGAACAGGACTCGGTTCACTGTCTCCGCAGCTTGTATTCGGCGGGGGAATGTCCTTCTCACGAACAGAAAAAATTCTGAACTGTGTTGTATTATTGTCCGCAGTAGTTGTGTTATTTCTGCTGTATAAAAATAAACAGCGTGTTATTCAATTTTTACTGATTCTCTTTATTCTCCCAGCCGGCCTGCTGTCGGTAATCAACATACATTCGGTTAATACAAAACTAAACTGCATGCAGTACGTAAAGGAAAAGAGCAGTGATAGAATAGAGCCGGTTATCCGCCTTTCAACGAAAGGAAAAAATGTCATTGTATTCATGGTTGACCGGGCAATAAGTTCCTACCTTCCGTATATTTTTGACGAAAAACCGTACCTGAAGAAGGAATTTGCGGGGTTTACGTATTATCCGAATACTGTTTCTTTCGGTATGCATACCAATTTCGGCGCTCCGCCGCTGTTCGTCGGGTACGAATACACGCCGGAAGAAATGAACAGACGGAACGGAAAAAAACTTGTTGAAAAACACAACGAAGCGTTAAAGCTTCTGCCTGCATTATTCTCAGAGGCAGGATACGACGTCGGCGTTGCCGATCTGCCGTACGGAAATTATCAGTGGATGAGCGATCTCTCGATTTTTGACGGATATCCGCGGGTGCGCAAATATCATACAATAGGCAGGTATGCCGATATCTGGAAACGGCAGCACGGTATAACTCCCGGATGCAGCTTCAAAACAGACGAGCGGAATTTGTTTCTGTACAGTATGGTAAAAATGTCTCCGGTAATACTTCAGCCGCTTGTCTATAATTCCGGAAACTACTGGAATCCTGAAAAAGAAACACTGAGCAGTTCGTTTATAAATTCTTATTCCGTACTCGATTATTTACCGGAACTGACGGATGTCCGCGATACGCCGGACAATAATCTGTTTATGATAGACAACGATACGGCGCATGAAGAATGTTTCCTCCAGCTTCCTGAGTATGTTCCGTCGCCGGTAATCGACAACAGAGCATACCGGGACCACAGATTTTATAACGATAAATTTTACCATGTAAATATGGCTGCTGTTATGGAACTTGGAAAGTGGTTTTCATATATGCGGGAAAAAAATGTCTATGATAATACCCGGATTATAATTGCCGCCGACCACGGATACAGCAACGGTACGTTTAAAAAACTGCTTTTTAATGGAATAGATGCGGAAGGGTACAATCCGCTTCTGATGATGAAAGATTTTAACAGCAGAGATTTCGTAATTTCGAATGAATTCATGACCAACGCCGACGTACCGTCGCTGGCATTAATGAATATAATAGCCGATCCCGTAAATCCTTTTACAAACGAAAAAATAAATACAGCGGCGAAGCGTGCCCACCCTCAGCTGGTTACGACTTCAAGCAGATATGACGTTGAAAAGAATAATGGAAATGTCTTTGACACGGGCAACGGCTTCTGGTTTACCGTCCATGATGATATCTTCCGTAAGGAAAACTGGAAAAAAGTAAAATGATTATTTTACAGGAGAAATTATGAAACTTTCAATAGTAGTACCGTGTTATAACGAGCAGGAAGCAGTCCCGATTTTTTATACTGAGGTTAAAAAGGTACTTGTACAGATTCAGGAAACTATTGCCTCCGGTCTGACCTATGAACTTGTCTTTGTCGACGACGGTTCAAAAGACGGGACGCTGACGGAACTGAAGCAGCTTTCAGTTCATGACGAATCAGTACGGTATGTAAGTTTTTCCCGTAATTTCGGAAAAGAAGCAGCCATGTATGCAGGACTCAGAAAAGCACAGGGTGACTATGTAGCTTTGATGGACGCGGATCTGCAGGATCCTCCGGGACTGCTGCCGCAGATGCTTGAATCACTTATGGGCACGGAAGATTATGACTGTGCTGCCTGCAGAAGAACAACCAGAAAAGGGGAACCTGTTATCCGTTCGGTATGTTCGAACCTGTTTTATAAATTTATGGCAAAACTGACCGATATTCAGGTCGTTGACGGTGCGCGCGATTTCAGAGTAATGAAACGGCCTATGGTTGATGCAATCCTGTCTCTTACGGAAGTGAACAGATTTTCGAAAGGAATATTCCAGTGGGTGGGATTCAGAACGAAATGGTTTGAGTATAAAAATATTGAACGCTGTGCGGGCCGGACAAAATGGTCGTTCTGGCAGCTTTTTATGTATTCTCTTGACGGTATAACGACATTTTCCACAAAACCGCTCGCCATGGCAAGTTTTCTGGGCATACTGTCGATACTTGTTTCTTTTCTGCTGATTATATTCATAATCGTACGGACAAATGTATGGGGCGACCCGACGAGAGGCTGGCCGTCGATGATATGCATTATTTTCTTTATCGGCGGTGTCCAGCTGTTTTCGATCGGCATTCTGGGACAATATCTGGCTAAAATATTTACAGAAGTAAAACACCGGCCTGTATATATTGTCAGAGAAGAGAAATAATAAGTTATTTTTTTATAATATGAATTATTTGTAATAATTTTATTATGAAATTATTTTTAAATAAAAGAAGTAATACAAAATATACAATAATTCCAGAAATAGTTGATATGAGTAATTTAGGAATAGTTGAATTAAATATTCTGGAAATAAAATATACAGTTACAGACATAAAAATGCTGGAAATAAGATATTGAAAAAGTGGAGCGATTATATTTATTTTTTTCATAATATTTCTAACCATAAATAAATATATAATAAATATTAGTAATTCTGTAATAAATGTTGCAAGTCCGGCTCCAAATGCTCCAAATCTATTTATTAAAATTAGATTTAGTATAATATCCATTATAGCAGAAATGGTTACAGTTATCAAATAATAAAATTCTTTACCCTGAGAAATTAATAATTGACCACCAAGATAACCTGAGCAGGAACTTATTATAATTAGTGGGGATAATGAATTTAGTGTTTTTATAGCGGGCATATAATCATATCCGCATAATAATAAAATCAAAGGTTTGGATAATATATTTATTCCACATACTATTGGTATAGAAAAACATAATATGAAATTCATTGTTTCATTTGTTAAGTCAATAATTTTATTCTTTTCTCCTTTAGAAGAATATAAAGATAATCTTGCAAAAAGAACTGTAAATATTGCTGGGAAAATATCTCTAATCATTCTTGTTATCTTTGATGCGGCAGAGTAATATCCGATCTGAATATCAGTCGATAGAAAACCAAGCATAGAAGTGTCAAGAATTGTGAAAACACTTACGGCAAGTGATGATGCAAATAAAATTAAAATAGGTTTTATATGGATAGCTATATCATATTTTATAGATTTTCTATAATTAATAAATTTTTTTGAATGAATTATATTACATATGTTTGATCCTGCGGAAGAAAATATTCCTATAGCAGCATATTTTACATAATCATTTTTAGTTTTAACAAAAATAAAAAGAAATATAAGACTGATAAATTGAAATACCATAGATCTTATGGCAATGTATTCGTATTCCTCTAATCCATTATAGAGCCAATTGATTCCCAATGTATTTAATAAAAGTGTTGTTGAACAAATTACTAACAGTACCTTGTAATCACTGAATTTTGGAATTAATAAAAAAGATACTATAAAAAACAGATAAGCTATTATTGTTGATATTATATTAATTAGCAACAATTCCTTAGTAATTTTTGCTAGAAGATATTCATTATCTCTTACTTTTGAGACTTCTCTTGTACCATATGTAGCAATGCCTAAACTGGAAATAATTGCAAAATATGAAATAATTGAATTTGCAAAATTTACTTTACCTATTCCTTCTGGTAAAAGAATTCGAGAAGCATAAGGAAATGTTATCAATGGGAAAATAAGTCCCATTATAGTTTTTATTACGTTAAACAACGCATTTTTCTTTAATGATTTATTCATTGTTATGTTTTAAAATAAAATCAGAAAACAGATTATAAGCCTTTTCCCAAGTGAATTGTCTGATTATTTTATTTCCTTCTGTCGCTATTCTTATTCTTAAACTATCATCGTTAATCAATTTTAAAATATTTTTCGATAATGCATTTGGATCACAAACAGGTGAAATAAGAGCAGTAGTAGTATTATGTGCATATACATTAATACCGCCACAATCTGTACAAGCTAAAGCACATCCACAGATTAAAGCTTCTCCCCCTGGTAGACAAAAACCTTCAGCTTTACTCGAAACAATAAAAATGGAAGATGTATTTAAGATCATATTATGAATATTCTCATTTGGTTTTAAATAGAATGTTATCCAATCTGGCAAATTTTCTGGAGGTGGAAAAGCTCCAAAGAGTTTAACAGAAAGAAGAGGATCGTTTTGTCTTACTAAAGTAAGCGCTTCTAGCGCATCCGTAAATCGTTTTCTATCATCTACATGATATAGTAAAGCAACAGAATGGGGATTTCTATTTTTTATAGGGGTTATCAATTTGAAATATGAAAAATTAAAACCATTTGGTATATAACTATATTGTTCATTTACCTCATCAAGTTTTTTACATAACCAAGGAGAAATGGCTATTTTATTTAATTTTAATTTGTAAGAATTAAATGCATATTCTTCAGATGTGCCCCAAAATTCAAAATCTTGAATTAAATAAAATTTTCTAGAATGTGAAATATTTACTTTATCCAGGAAATAAGATGTATCAACAGCTGTTGCACAGAAATTATAGCTTTTTGGAAGCCAGAAATGTGAAAGAACGGGAGCTGTTAATTCAACAATTCCTTTCTCAAGTTTGTACCATTTATTTTTTTGATTATATCTTAATATTCTTTTGACTAAATATTTAAATTTTATAAAAAAAGATACCTTTTCCCATTTATAAAAAGGTTTTAAAAAATCAATATAAAGAATATATACCTTATACCCATGTTTGTAAAATTCTTGAGAGTATTCATAGACAACTTTATATCCTCCACAGGGAATATCTGAAAAGGATGGAAGAATAAAGCAGATGCTTTTTTTATTAAAAATATTTCTCATAGTATGTACTTAACCTCAAAAGTAAAAATGAAATTATTAATATATGAAATATTGCTAGTAGCATAATATGGATTAATTATCCAATCATATCCCAGACCTCCTCCTATTGATATAGAAGGAAGCACATAGTAAATAATTTTGGTTCCTAAAACCAATTCTCCTTTATAATATTGGTTTTCATTATTTTCTGTAAAGTACATATACGTATCATCTGGATTAAAGCGATAAAGGTAGAAATTACTTTCTCCTTTTGGAAAAAATAATTTGAAACAGAAATATTGTCCATTTCCTCCGTTTCCAAGAGAAGTTCCGATAGCCTGTCCTTTATTTGTATACCCCTGTGTAATTTGATAATGAAAATTAAATGCATATTTTTGTTTTGCAGAAACTTTATTCCATGGTTCTTCGCAACTGCAGAATTCAAATATTATTTCACCTTTTATTTTATTTAAATTATAAAAAGAAAAACTTTTTTTAAAACCAAAAACAGCAGATAAAGAATCAAATGGATAACGAGAAAGACCTTGAATAAAACCGCCCTGAAAATAATCATCGATGGCTAACTCTGAATAAAGTTCAATATTCCCCTTTGGAAGTAAAAAATTAGTTGTAATAGATGCTTTTTGATCTTCATAATCATTAGTGTCATAAAACGGATTAAGATATTTCCAACTGTCTTTTCCCCATTTGCTAAGACATACTTTGTTAAAACCTATAGTAAAACCTTTTATAAATGAGGGAGCATACGCTAATGACAATCCGTTGAATAAATTGTGATCGTTAGAAGGATCATTGTCGAAATAATCTGATTCTGTCAGATAACCAAGCCACATACGAGCTTCTATATCCCCTAAATACCAACCTGCAAAAGGTATATAAAGAGCTGTTTTGCGAATGCCAAAATCTATTTTAGGATAGGTACCTGCATTGTTCGACGATAACAGGGGATTTAAATAAGCAGGTCCGAGCCATATTGACTGCGTGCCGAATCCTATCGTAATTGTTTTCCACGTGTACCGTATTTCGGTATCGCCCCAGTCGAACGTAAAAAACGGGCTGTCCCCAAATCTTTGTGGATAATCAATACTTCCGTACCAGAAATATGCATATTTACTTCCATAATGGGAATCTGCAGTCATTATGTCAAAATCCAGATTCTGCGAAAAACTCAGCTGCGGCTTGAGCGTTACCTCAAACCCGTACGCTTCAAGCCGTGCGCCTGCAGTCAGGCTCGTGTTGTATCCTTTTCCCTGCCACAGGGCCCCGTCGTTCTGTCCGTACGGAGCGGCCGTATTGAACGAATTGTACCAGTCC
>JALNVF010000014.1 GCA_023231445.1 Treponema sp.
AATATAACAAAGCAGAAGGAAGAAACAGATGAATCATAAGAATGGTTTTAATCCGCTTTCGCGAACAACAGCACACCGCCGTGCTATGTCACGGAATATGGTAACGTCGCTCTTCAGATTTGAACGGATTACCACTACAAAATCAAAGGCTCTTGAAGTTCGTAAAGCTGCTGAAAAGCTTATTACACGTGCAAAGGTTGATTCAGTACATAACCGTCGTGAGGTTGCTAAATTTATTAAGGATGGTAAAATTCTCAATAAATTGTTTACGGAAATTGGACCGCGTATGAAAGACCGTAATGGTGGTTATACCCGTGTCCTTAAACTTGGTTTTCGTCAGGGTGATGCTGCTGATGTAGTAATTCTCGAACTTGTAGACTATAAGCTTGATACTGATGCAGCTGAAAAGAAAGCTGATGCGAAAGCAAAGAAAGTTGAGAAAAAAACTGAGGTAGCAGAAAATAAAGCTGATTCAACAGAAAAGGCTGCCCCAAAAGCAAAAAAGCCGGCTGCAAAGAAAACCGCAGCTGCCAAAAAGGCAAAGGCTGATACCGATGCTGATGCCGGGAAAAAGGAGTAAACTATGTCTAAAAACCATCGTGGAACAGGACTTCGCACTCTCCCGGAGCATGGAAGAGGTGTTTGCCCGATCTGCAAAAAAAGTGACATTAAAGTCATTTATGAAGTAGAAGTTGACGGACAGAAAATCAAAGTTTGTAAATACTGTAACGCTGCACTGAAGAACAAAGCAAAGAAAGCTGGTCCGGCTAATGCTGCACCCGCTGCAGATTCTACTGCTCAATAGCGGAACCTTGTTTTTAAGTAAAACCGTCTCGTATACCGGGACGGTTTTTTTATTTTAAAAATAAAAAAAATAAGGTATTACTGATAATAATATATGAATTTTATGTAAAAACAGAGAAAAACTGTAAAAAAATGTTTACACACTTTATTTTTTTAATTATTATGAAGTATGTGTAAAAAAGTGAACTGAATAAAGTTCATTAGTGTTTGCTGAAATGGAGGAATTTTGTATGAAAAGGACTGGCAAAATTGCCTGCGTTGCTGCTTCTGCGCTTGTCGCTCTGTCAGTAGCAGGATGCTCAAAAAAAGAAAGCAATACTATCACTCTTGGTGGTATATTTCCGCTTTCCGGTAATGTCGCTGTATACGGCGTTGAATGCAAAAAAGGTGTAGATCTTGCTATTGAAGAGATTAATGCCGCAGGTGGTATTAATGGTAAACAGTTTGCTCTTGTAAGTGAAGATGATGAGGGTAACCCTGATAAGACTGTAAATGCTTTTAAAAAGCTTACAACTAAAGATGGTGTAAAAATCATTATTGGTTCTCTTACTTCCGGATGTACACAGTCCATTACAACTCTTTCACAGGCTGGTAAGATTATACAGATTGCTCCTGCAGCAACAGCACCTGCTATTACTGATGCGGGCAATTATATTTTCCGTGCTTGCTTTATTGATCCATTTCAAGGTACTGTTGGTGGTAAATTTGCAGCAGAAACTCTAGGTGCAAAGAAAGCAGCTGTTCTTTATGATGTAGGAAATGATTATTCCGTGGGACTTGAGGAGAATTTTAAAACTTCCTTTGAAGCTAACGGCGGACAGATTGTTGCACTTGAATCATATTCGACAGGTGATAAAGATTTTAATGCTCAACTGACAAAAATTAAGAATGCAGCTCCGGATGTTGTTTATCTTCCTGATTATTACGGTACTGTCGCTCTTATTGCTAAACAGCTTCGTGCGCAGGGAATTACTACGCCGATCGTAGGCGCGGACGGATGGGATGGACTTACAACTAATGCTGGTGACGAAGTTCTTAATGGTTTTTACTCTAATCACTATGCAGCCGATTCAACGGATCCTGCTGTACAGACTTTCGTCAGCTCATTCAAGACAAAATATAATGAAGAACCGAATTCTTTTGCTGCTCTCGGATATGACTGTGTTTATATGCTCCGTGACGCAATTGTAAAGGCTGGAACAACAGATAATGAAGCTGTTCGCGCGGCTCTTGAAGCTACTAATGGCGATTATGTTACCGGACACCTTACATTTGATGCAAAACATAATCCTGTAAAATCTGCAGTTATGCTCGAAATTGTAAAGGGCGGCGACGGAAAACTTACAACTGCTTATAAAACAACTGTTAATCCGTAATAAAGAAACATTCTGCCGTATGCAGAAAAACTTTTTTTCGTGATTTGATTTGTAACAGTATAAGCGCAAAGAGGCGCCTGTTTCCAAAGTGAAACAGGCGTTTTTTTTACGGTAAAGTATTTTTCTTCAGACGGGGAGTGTTGATTGAAAAAAGTAGTGGTAAATGGTAGTGTGTTATCGAGATAAACGGATTTGGAGGAAGAAGTGAACACCGGTTCGATATTTTTGCAGCAGCTGATCAACGGCTTGTCACTGGGCAGTATTTATGCCCTTATAGCACTTGGGTATACCATGGTATATGGAATTGTTAAACTAATTAACTTCGCACATGGTGATGTAATGATGATGGGCGCGTATGCAGGCTATTTTGTTCTTGTCGCGATGGGAACAACAGTGACCGGATCGGTCCATGTATCGACAGTTAGTCTTCTGATGGCTTTTTTTGCGGCGATGATAGTTTGTGCTTTTCTTGCGCTTGTTATAGAACGTTTTGCATACCGTCCGCTCAGAAATGCCCCCCGTCTGAATTCGCTGATTACTGCAATTGCGGTAGAACTTATACTTCAGAATACAATGCGTGTTCTTCCGTTTGTCGGTCCTGATCCTCGTCAGTTTCCTACGATGATGACAAAAAACTTTACTGTTGGACCTATTTCCATTTCCAACATCCAACTTATTGTCATAATATCGAGTGCACTGCTTATGATTGCGCTTAACTATATTGTAAATAAAACAAAAACAGGAAAGGCGATGCAGGCTGTTTCTTATGATCTCCAGGCGGCAAGTCTTATGGGGATAAGTGTTGATCGTACTATTGCAATTACTTTTATTATTGGTTCCGTTCTTGCGGGTGCCGGCGGTATATTATATGCGACTGCGTATCCTCAGATTGATCCTGTTATGGGGTATATGCCCGGACTTAAGGCCTTTATTGCTGCCGTACTGGGTGGAATCGGTTCCGTTCCGGGAGCAATGCTTGGCGGGGTAATTTTGGGTATTGCTGAAACGCTTACAAAAGGATTTTTATCATCCCAGTATGCAGATGCAATCTCCTTTTCAATTCTTATTATTATTCTTCTTGTAAAACCTGCCGGTATCTTCGGGAAAAATGAAACAGTAAAGGTGTAAGTATGGGATTTATTCGTGAATTTAAAAAGAGCAGTGGGATTTTACAGGGCAGATTCAATATAACGTCGTCCCGGGCTTATTATTGTAGGAGCTATTAATGAAAGACAAAGTTTTACGGAATATGTTGATTCCTGGAGTATGTGCAATAATTGTCGTAATTGTACCGGCTGTTCTTATCAGATTTTCTGTCATTGATGCATATACTGCACAGATTCTTACTTTGTCCGGTATAAATGCGATTATGGCGCTTAGTGTAAATATTATCTGTGGTATTACCGGACAACTTTCTCTTGGTCAAGCCGGTTTTATGGCAATAGGTGCATATTCCACAATTCTGCTTACGACAAGTGTTCATCTGCCTCTTGCTGTTTCTATCATACTTGCAGGCTTTGTTACAGCATTTTTCGGGTTTCTTATCGGATTTCCAACGCTTAAATTGGAAGGTGATTATCTTGCAATTGTTACACTCGGATTTGGTGAAATTATCCGTGTTGTCCTTGTTAATATGAAAAAATGGACAGGAGGCCCGAATGGTAAGCAGTTTCCGACTATTCTTACACTGAATCCGGCTGTGGCGTATCTTGTTATTATCGGTACACTTGCATTGTTAATAATTCTTGTGCAGAATTTTGTTCGTTCTACATACGGACGGGCCGTTCTTGCTGTCCGTGAAGATGAAATTGCTGCGAATTCTACCGGAATCAGTGTTTTCAGGTATAAGATGCTGGGATTTGTTATTGCATCGTTTGTAGCAGGAATAGGCGGTGCCTTATATGCGCCTTTTATCGGATTTGTAAAACCGGAACAGGCGTCTTTTACGAAAAGTATTGATTATTTGATTTTTGTTGTTTTTGGCGGAATGGGATCAACAACAGGAAGTGTACTTGCAGCGTTTGTCCTTACGTATCTGCAGGAATTCCTGCGCTTCCTTCAGAATTACCGTCTGCTTATATATCCGGTGATCCTTATCCTTGTGATGATTTTCAGACCGCAGGGATTCCTTGGAATGAGAGAATTTTCGTTTGTAAATACTTTTGACAAAATTAGAGCGAAACTTTCTCAAGGTAATTCTGCGGAAACTCAAAATGAGGAAAAAGGAGCGGAAACAACGGAGGAAAATAATGTCTGACGAAAAAGAACTGGTGCTGCAGGCAACAGAAGTTTCAATAATATTCGGTGGATTGTGTGCTGTCAGCGAATTTTCCTGCGAATTACATCAAGGCGAACTTATAGGATTAATTGGTCCGAACGGAGCAGGTAAGACTACTCTCTTCAATATGTTCAGTGGTATATATACACCGACATCCGGGCAGATTTCATTCTGGGATCGTAATGAAAATGTGCATATAATTAATAAAATGAATCCTGCGCAGCTTAACAAGCTGGGAATTGCCCGGACGTTTCAGAACATCAGGTTGTTCAGCAATCTTACGGTGTCCGATAACGTCCGTATTGCACTTCATAATCTGCGTACAGTTGTTCCGATCGATATTTTACTTCGTACTCCCCGTTTTCGACGGGATGAAAAGATGATGACGGAAAGAACTCTTGAACTTTTACAACTGTTTAAGATTGATAATAAAAAAAATGAACTTGCAAAAAATTTACCGTATGGCGAACAGCGGAAACTTGAAATAGTACGTGCTCTTGCATCAAATCCGAAACTTCTGCTTCTTGATGAGCCTGCAGCAGGTATGAATCCTCAGGAAACCGAAGAACTTATGAACATGATCGGATTTATAAGAAAAGAATTTCATTTAACTATACTGCTTATTGAACATGATATGAAACTAGTGATGGGCATATGCGAGCGTATTATGGTTCTTGATTATGGTCGTATTATTGCATCTGGTAAACCTGAAGATATAAAATCTAATCCTCAGGTAATAAAAGCATATCTTGGTTCGGAGGCTGTGTGATGGCTGCTCTTCTTGATGTTAAAAACCTTTCTGTATCTTATGGTGCTATAAAAGCTTTGCGGAATATTTCTTTTTCTGTGGAAGAAGGTGAAGTTATAACACTTATAGGTTCTAATGGAGCCGGAAAAACAACAACACTTCATGCAATTTCTCATATTCTGAAAAAACAGGAGGGAACTGTTTTTTTTGACGGTGAAGATATAACAAATACAGCTCCTGATAAAATTGTTCAACAACGTCTTGTGCAGGTTCCTGAAGGACGGCGTATATTCCAGAATCTTTCAGTGCGTGAGAATCTTGAACTGGGGGCATATCTTCGTAAAGACCGGGATGGAATAAAGAAGGATATGGAAAAGGTTTTTGATTTGTTTCCCCGTCTTAGGGAAAGAATTAAGCAGAATGCAGGCACATTGAGTGGAGGCGAACTGCAGATGCTCGCAATGGGAAGGGGACTTATGGCGCAGCCCAAACTTCTGCTGCTTGATGAACCTTCTATGGGACTTGCTCCTATTCTTGTTGATGAAATATTTTCAATTATTCAAAAAATAAATGAAGAGGGGACAACAATTCTGCTTGTTGAGCAGAATGCTTTTAAAGCCCTTTCTATAGCTGATCGTGCATATATTCTCGAAACTGGTATTATCTCCAAGACAGGGAAAGCTTCTGACTTGATTACTGATCCGTCTGTAAAAGTTGCATATCTTGGCGGTTGAGCCAGAATACAAAAAATATGTTATAATGTGGGGTAGTGAGCTTTTAGAGGAGGAATACTATGATTGTTAGAGATGTTATGTCACGAAATCCGGTATATGTAGCGCCAGAGACAAGTCTTACCGAAGCTAAGGCGATTATGGTAAAAAAGAATATCAGTAAGCTGCCCGTTATAGATAAAAATGATAAAATTATCGGGATTATAACGAAAAACGATCTTGCAAAAGCCGGTCCGTCGGAAGCAACTACACTTGATATGTATGAAATTGGGTATCTGCTGTCAAAGCTGACTGTAGAAAAAGTTATGACAAAAAAAGTTGTGTCAGTTTCCGAAAATGAAGTTGTAGAGGAAGCTGCCCGTATTATGGTCGATAATCAGATTGGTTGTCTGCCTGTTATAAAAGATGATATCATGGTTGGTATTGTTACTGAAAGTGATTTGTTTCATCTTTTTACAGATATGTTCGGAGCCCGTCACAATGGTGTACGTGTGACACTCATTACAGATGATAAACCTGGACAGCTTGCAGAAATTGCAAAAAAAATAGCAGATCTAAAGGGGAATATTGTTTCTGTTGTTACAAGGGAAGCACAGGATCCGGGCAACCGAAGAATTACCATAAAAGCTACCGGTATAACGATAAACCAAATGAAAACGATCCTTGCTGAATGCAACGATATTGTGGAAGATATTCGTGTTGTCTGAGATTCCTGAGAGCATTTGATTTTGTGCCGGAACGTTAGTATCTTATAACCGATGAAAGTACAAGCTGAAGTTTTTATAAACAGATTTCTCAGAACATATCGGAATGTTTTTTCCGATAAAGATTTTTCAAGAATGCTTGTAAAAATGGGAATTCGTGTATCACATGAGGAATGTGAAGAATATTTGAATACCAGCAGTAGCATATTTGCGCTCAAGAGTGGTTTATACGTTACTCGGGCCGGTGCATTTACAAATAAGTATTTTAGTTTTAAACCCAGCCGTAAAGAATTTGACCAGCAGTTTTTTGCAGCCGGAGGAAGATGTATGCCGTTTGTTGATCCGGAAGTACTTCCATCAACACTGACTTTCCTTTATAAGGGAGAAGTGTTGCAGCAGATGGCTGCGGAATTCGACAGTGGAACGGCTTCCGATATGTTTGCTTTGTATGGGGAGGAATTTGCATCCCAGTATATTGCTGCAGATCCGGTAAACGCGGACATTGATATTGCTGCCCATGATTTTGAACTTCCCCCTAAAGTAAAACTAACTGCTAATTCTCTTGCCCCTCTTATAAAATACAGTGGATTTAAATTCGGAGATCGTCTTCTTTGCCGGGTTATAAACTGGGATTTGGGGCAGATTGAAGTAATGCCTGTAAAGCGAAATGAGAATCCTATGCAGATGCGGTCCGACGATTTGGAAAGGCAGAACTGGTATGATGCTCTTGAAAAGGCATTGATTTCCAGTTTTGACTTGACAGGGCCTGGTTGTTCTATTGAAGAACAGCTTGCTGTTGTTTTCCTTGATAACAGCAGCAGACTCTGTACACCGGAATGTGGATCTGTTGAAGAATTTTTGATGCAGAGTAAAAAAATAGCATATGAATCCTTCGGAGTTGAAACCCGTCTGTGGTTGAACGGAGTGGATGTTCCTGCGGTTGGTAAATGGAATGAAATTCCGGAAGATAGTTCTGCAGAGGATGGAGAAATACGTCTTCTTAAGGATCTTGCGATACCGGATTATATTCTTGATGCATATATACAGAATCAACTGTTTGATAAAAGGTATGATCCTTATGAAATTATATCTGTTATTTTACCGGACAATATTCGAATTACAGCAGAAGAGCATAAATTCTTCTTATTGCACATCAATTCCAGACATGATATACTGAAAAAATCGTATAATTGGTTTGCAGATTTTACACTTGGTGAAATACGGAAAAGGGCTTTAGCTTTATATAAAGAGGCAAGTACACTCATTTTTGAGATAGACCGCTCGTCTACAAATTTGGAACGCTATCCACAACAGGAATTGGTAATTCTTTCGCAGATTTTCAGTCATGTCATGAAAATTCTGGAGATGATAGTGCTTGATTCAGAAGCGGCGGCAGATGATGTGGATGAAATTTTGTTATCCCTTGAAGGTATGGAATCGAATTTTTATGATATAAACAACGAACTTATTTATATGGTTGAATCGGAAAGACGAAACGGTTTTGTTGTAATAAAATGAGATGCGGGAGAATAAGAATGAGTTTAGAATTTAATATTGCAGACCTTATTCATAAAGGTGGTGTGTACGATAACGTTGAGGGAAAAACTCCGGATGAAGTATACAGGAAAATAAGTACTATGATACCACTTCCTTCGGAAATGACGGCAGAAGCTGTCTGCACTGCTTTGACAGCACGTGAGCATGTTTTAAGTACAGCGGTCGGTGATGGAATTGCACTGCCGCATGCACGTGCTCCCATAATGAAGACAGAGAATGATCAGCAGATATGCATTGTATACCTCAAGGAACCTATCGATATGAAAGCACCTGATGAGCGTAAAGTATTTGTTATGTTTGTGCTTCTTACGTTCAATTCTCAATCACATTTGAAGATTCTTTCCAAATTAGTGACATTATTCAGAAAACCTCAGTTCCGGAAACTGCTTGAAAGACATGCAGGAGAGGCGGAACTCATGAATGCAATCCGCGAACTTGACTGATTTTACATAAAGCATTATTTGGAGTTGTGTATGAACGAAAGTGCAATTAAAGCTGTTGCAACATCTGTCCGCAGTTTGTCGATGGATGCAATTCAGAAAGCGAATTCGGGACATCCCGGAATTCCACTGGGAGCTGCAGAACTTGCAGCTGTATTATATGGAGAAATCCTTAAGTATAATCCTGCTGATTCAAAGTGGCCAGACAGAGATCGTTTTGCAATGTCAGCCGGACATGGATCGATGTGGTTGTATTCAATTCTTCATCTTGCCGGATATAAAGTATCGCTCGACGATATAAAAACATTCCGGCAGGTTGGTTCAAAGTGTCCGGGACATCCGGAGTATGGTGAGACAGATGGTGTTGAAAATACAAGTGGCCCGCTGGGGCAGGGTGTTTCAATGGCTGTCGGTATGGCAATTGCGGAAACGATGCTTGCTGCCCGGTTTAATACAGCAGTTCATAAAATAGTTGATCATTATACATATTCCCTCGTTGGAGAAGGATGTCTGCAGGAAGGAATTTCTTCCGAATCCTGCAGCCTTGCAGGTCATCTTAAGCTTAATAAACTTATTGTATTTTATGATGAAAATAAGATAAGTATTGACGGCTCTACTGATATAACTTTTACCGACGATATCGCGAAACGTTATGACGCATACGGCTGGCAGGTGCTCAAGGGCGATATGTACAAACCTGCAGAGATTATTAAACTTGTTGAAAAGGCTAAACAGAGTAAAGATAAACCGACTCTTATTATGCTTAAGTCAATTATCGGAAAATATGCACCGAAACAGGGAACGTCTGATGTTCATGGAGCGGCGCTTGGCGTTGAGGGGGTAAAGGCTGCTAAAGAAGCGCTTGGTTTACCGGTAGATAAAGACTTTTACGTCCTGCCTGAAGCTTATGAATATTTTGATGGACAGAAGCGTGCACGAGCACAGAATGAGGCCGACTGGCAGAAAGAATTCGACGACTGGTCGATAGAAAATCCTGAGCTCCGAAAAGAATGGGATGCATTCTATTCGGACTCTGCTACAGCGGATATTCCCGATGTGACATTTAAAACCGGCGATGCACTTGCTACTCGTGATGCAAGCAGCAAAGCGATTAATATGATTGCTCACCGGTATGGAAACTTTGTGGGTGGTTCTGCCGATCTCATGGGACCAAATAAGACAAAACTTGATGATTGTGACGGGGTATATACACCGGAGAATCGTAAAGGACGGACAATAGAGTACGGTATCCGTGAATTTGCGATGTCTGCAGTAGCTGCCGGTATCAAGCTGCATGGCGGACTCCGTCCGTTTGCTGCAACTTTCCTTGTATTCAGTGATTATCTTCGTCCGTCATTGCGCGTTGTTTCTATTATGAAACAACCTGTAATCTATGTATTTACGCATGATTCGATTTATGTAGGAGAAGACGGACCAACTCACCAGCCGATAGAGACACTGACTGCACTTCGTGCAATTCCGGGAGTACAGGTTCTTCGTCCGGGCGATGCAGAAGAAACTGTTGAAGCGTGGAAAATGGCATACGAAAGCAAGGATCATCCTGTTTGTCTCGCGCTTACGCGTCAAAAACTTATGGTTTATGAAAAGGCTGATCCTGACTGGAAAAATACGGTACGCACCGGTGCTTATATTGTCCAGGAGGGAAGCTCAAATCCTGATATTACTGTGCTTGCATCGGGATCCGAAGTTAATATGGCTCTGGAAGCCGCAAAGCTTGTGTCTTCTAAGAAGATACGCGTCATTTCTGTTATGGATGTAAAACTGTTTGGACAGCAGGACAAGATCATCCGTGAAAAACTCATAGGTAACACGAAACGTATTGTTGCAGCGGAAGCTGGCATCGGCATGGAGTGGTTCCAGTTCGTGCCGAACAAAGAGGATATTTTCAGCATTGACCGTTTTGGTGAGTCAGGCCCTGCTGAAAAAGTAGCGGCGGATATGCATTTTACACCTGCGGATTTTGCAAAGGTTCTTGAGCGCTGAACAAAGCGTTTTATATCATGAATGAAAATGCCCGGTTGAGTTATACTCTACCGGGCATTTTTGATGATATAACAGGGAATATGTTGAAAAAAGAATGAAATACCCGGTTTTGGACTACTCTGTTTTTCCGGAGACTATTTTGTGTGTTCTTTTTGCATAGATCCAGGTACCTGCGGCTATACCGATTCCTGTCAGTATCATGCCAAAACACAGTACCTGTCCGGTAGAGAAGTTAAGCAGCGATGTATTGATATAGATCGGTGCATTTGAGTCCTTCGCGATACGATACCCGATATCTGCATCAGGCTCCCGGAAATATTCAATGATAAATCTGATAAATCCATAACCTGCAATGTAGATACCTGAAAGTTCTCCGTCCCATTTTTTGTGCTTCCGCAGCAGCCAGAGAATAAGCCACAGAACGAAACCTTCAAAGAATGCTTCGTAGAGCTGACTTGGATGGCGGGGCAGATTTATAAGAGGTGTTCCTGATTGTATCGTCATACCTGCCTGTGCAGCAAATCTTTTTACCCATTCGAGACCTGACGAAAAACGCTCTGCCCCCGGAAATACAATACCCCAGGGCAGTGTCGTGATTCTGCCGTATAGTTCACCGTTCAGAAAATTGCCTAATCGGCCAAATGTATAACCTGCAGGAATTGCAACACCCATCGCATCTATCCATTTAAAACAAGGTCGTTTATGACGCCAGCACCAGAAGAACATGCCGAACAGACCTCCGATAAAACCTCCGTGATACGACATACCTGCAAGACCGGTAAATTGATGTGTTACAGTATCAAACGGCCAGAAAATAAGCCACGGTTTCTGACGGTATAATCCGCTTGTGTCATAGACAAGAGTAGAGAATATACGTGCACCGATAAGAAGAAATATAATACCGCATGCAATAAAGCTGAAAATATCATCTTCTGTTGCCGTATATGTCACGTCATTAAGAGCGCCTTCCTGCATTTCCCTGCGGAGTACAAAAAAAGCAGTTGCAAAAGCGCAGATATACATGAGGCCATACCAGCGGAGCAGTCCAAGAACCGGAATCCCCGGGAATATTTCCGGATGGATCCATGAAGGATAATTTACAAACAGTGGTAAAAATAACATTATTATATTCCTTATATTTTAAACCCTTGTGACACAGCCTGTACAATTTTTGATTTCAGCAGCAGATTTTCTTTTTTGAGTTGCGTTAGTTCATATTGCTGTGTTTTTATTGTTTCCGCTAGTTCTCCGACGGAGAGAGTACCGCTCCCTACAAGATCATCAATACCGGAAAGTTTATAATCATAGTCGTCATTTGCCTCTTCTTCTGCTATCAGAAATGAATCGGAACCTTCGGAACCTGCTTCATATGCCTGATCGAATGATCTTTGTTCGGATGCCAGAATTTTTTCTGCAATACGGTAAATTGCCTGCGAAAGAACAGCCTGCGGTTTGTACACGAGAATCGGTAGCTGCGAAGCAAGCGCTTTGTCCTGAAGCGAGTCTCTGTACATAATTCCCAGATGCTCTATTTCAAGTCCCAGATACTGACTGCATGAACGGCGGATACGTTGTGCTTTATCTGCATCTTTGGGATCGTCTATCATATTCATGATAAGCCTGGGACGGAACGCTTTCATACGGGATATAAAAAGTTCTGTATTTTCCGGGTCTGTTTTTTGGAGTGCTTCAACAAGTTTTGGAATATACAGACGCTGAAGAGAAGTTGAATCCTTGCGCAATTTTTCCAACTGGGAAAATCCCGGTGTACCTTTTTTATAAGTTGTATACATAAGCCTGAATACGGCATTTTTGAGGAATAAATATCCGTTCAGAGTTGCGGTAACTGTCGGAGCTGTAACAACAATGCCCTGCGGGGAAAGCAGAAACATGTCAAGTATTATTTGATGTGTTCCAGCTCCCAGATCAAGGACGAGATAGTCGGCATCGATGTGCTGAAAGTTGCGGACAAGTTTTGTACGCTGGGACGGTTTGAGTGAAGTAAGTCCGGGAATCTGACTGTCACCGGCTATAAAACTTACATTTTCGTATTCTGTTGGGGATATGATATCTTCGAAATTTCCGTGGTCCGTGAGCCATGCTCCTAGACTTGCAGCAGGAACAGTGTGTTGTCCGATGACAAGGTGCAGATTGGAGGCACCAAGATCAAGATCCGCCATTACAACTTTTTTTCCGGCCTGACCGAGTGCAATAGAAAGGTTTGCGGATAGAAGACTTTTTCCGACGCCGCCTTTTCCGCTGGCAACAGGAATAATTTGCATATCAAAAGTATAACACACCCTCGCTTTTGTGCATAGTTGCAATTTTCAATCCGGTAACGTAAAATGGGTATATGAATAATGTCAGCAAAAATAGTAACAGAATTGTTCACACAGTCGTATCTGCTGTGTTTTTTCTGGGTGTTTCGATTGTATCTTCGCAATGCTTTGCCCAATCATCGGTAGGTAATCAGTCTGTTTCGAATTTTCAGTACATGAAGAAAATAAGCGCTGTTTTTGATTATGTACAGCAGAATTATGTCGATGAAGTCGATGCGAAAGTTCTGTATGAAGGCGCATTAAAAGGAATGCTGGAGGCACTCAAGGATCCGTATACTCTGTATCTTGACCCCAACACTATGCGAGATCTTTCGGACACAACAGCCGGTAATTTTGGAGGGGTCGGACTTTCAATAAGTAAACCGATGGAATCTAGTCCCGATAAACCTGCGTATGTTGAGGTTGCTTCGCCGATAGAGGATACACCCGGTGCTAAAGCTGGCATTCAGTCCGGCGACTATATTACTGCAATTGATGGTCTACCGACTCCTGATATGACGATGGAAGAAGTTCTGAATCATTTGAGAGGTGAAGTAGGGACCCCGGTAACTGTCTCAATTCTCCGTGGAAAAGATATTACGTTTGATGCGGAACTTGTACGTGCGGTAATAGAAGTTCCAACCGTCAAATACGGTATGATAAATCAGACTGGCTATCTGCGCATTATTGAATTTACACCTGAAACACCGCATCGTGTACAGGAAGCACTGGATTCGTTTGCTAAGAACGGTTATAAGAATCTGATTATTGATTTACGTGATAATCCGGGTGGGCTTATTACCAGTGTTGCAGATGTTGCGGATAAGTTCATCGATTCGGGAACTATAGTTGCAACAAAAAGCCGGCTTAAATTTGAAAATAACGTGTATATGGCAAGCAAAGATAAGACGACAGTTCCTTCCGGGACACCAATTATTGTTCTTATTAATCATGGTTCGGCATCTGCTTCTGAGATTCTTTCAGGTGCGCTCAAAGACGATCATCTTGCCTATCTTGTCGGACAGCGTTCCTACGGCAAGGGATCTGTTCAGCAGGTGATTCCTCTTAGTGATACGGACGGGTTTAAGATGACTATGGCGAGGTACTATACGCCGAGCGATACCAATATTGATAAAGTAGGTATTCCTCCTGATAAGGAAGTTCTGTATCCGGAACTGACTGCTGAAGAAGAAAAGGCATATGTTGCACTTGTTAAATCAAACGATATTACGTCTTATGTAGATGCTCATCCGTCGATGACCGAAAATGATATCGCTGCTTTTGCCGTTGAACTGCATAAAAAATATACACTTGATGAAAGTCTTCTTCGAAGACTTATCCGGCTTGAAACAACCCGCACAACGGGGACACCTTTGTATGATCTTGATTATGATATACAACTGAACGCTGCACTGGATATCCTTAAAACATCTGATTTCCAGCAACTTGTAAAGTCGACAAAAACTTTGAAGGAACTGCAGGATGAAGCCGCAGCAAAAGATGCTGAAAAACCTGCTGTATCAATATCAAAATAATGCGTCAGTTTATTTCTACATCTGTACCGGATAAGAATGGCATACTTTTGATAGATGGAAAAAAATTTCATTATCTTCGCAGAGTATTGCGTATTCGAAGCGGTGATATGATTGAAGTCCGCTTGTCAGGTGGAGAACTCATTCCTATGACCGTCTGCCGTATAGACGACTCGCTGGGTAGTATTTTACTGCAGGAGTGTACTGTTACAGACCATGTTTCCGCTATGAATGTGGCAAGAGGTGTTTCTGCAGGCGATGTTTGTGAAGGTGCGTGTACTGTAGAGTATACACTGTTTCAATTTATAGCAAAACCGCAGAAGATGGAACTGATAATCCGTCAGGCAGTTGAGTGCGGTGTAAAAACAATAGTACCAGTGGCAGGTTTATATTCGCAAAAGAGCAGTATTGATGCAATGCGGGGGAAAATATTGAAATCAGAACGGATTGAACATATAATCCGCGAAGCTCGAGAACAAAGTGGTTCGCCTGTTGAAACAACAGTTCATGAACCTATAAAGGCGGCTGAAGTAGCTGCATTCTGGAAAGAAATCAGCAAAGGTTTTGCAGTGGAAGGAACTACTGCCGTGGTGCTTTCTGAGCGTTCCAGTTTTTGTAAACCTCTTGGTAGAATAATAAAAAATGAATTCGTACTTAAGTCTGCCGCTGTTGCAGTTGGTTGTGAAGGTGGTATCAGTCCCGATGAAATAGAGATGTTACGGAATGGCGGTTTTATTCCTGTACACTTTGCATGCAATATCATGCGATGTGAAACTGCCGCGCTTTACGGCATTGCAGCATTACAAACTGCAATTATGAATACATATGCATAAAGACGAGGTTGAAAATGTCTATTCAGAGAATAACAATTGCAGGTGTGCCTGTTGATATCTGTAGATCGGAAAATCTTGAAAATGAAGTACTTGAACTTCTTGCGAAACCAGGTACAAAGCAAATAATATTTTTATCCGTCTGGAATTTGTTGAAAGCTCGTAGAAATAAAGAGTATGCAGGATGTGTTCAAAATGCTGATCTTGTTCTTCCTGTCTCAAAAAGCATTATCAGAGGTGCAAAATTTCTTAAAAAATCTACTCCTGTGCGTTATAATCCGTTCAATGCGGTTATTGAGGTATTGTCCGTACTTGAATCCCATTATAAATCCATGTATTTGCTCGGTGCCCGGAAGATGACTCTTCAGAAAGCAGAATCTAATCTGCGTGCGACATTCCCGTCTCTCCGGATTGTTGGCCGCTATATTGGCTATTATCCGAAGGCGGCCGAGGATTCTGTCGTTGAGGCAATCTACAAATCTTCTCCTTCCCTTGTACTTGTAAGTGAAGGAATAAAAGAGAAAGACTTTTGGGCATATCGCCGCAGAAATCAGTTTTCATCAAGCATATTTGTTTATTATCGTGATGCTCTTGGAATTTTTGCTGAAAGAATAAAACGAGTAAATGAAAAAGCTTTTAATCATGGTTTTGAAGTTTATTCTGAAATTTTTCATAATCCTTTCAAGATTTTTTTGATTTTCCCTTATTTATGGTATATAATAATTATTGTCTGGTATCGTTTGTTCAAAAAGTGAGCACTTTGCTGCGTGGCCTGTATCACAGAATTTAATCAAGTTGTACTGTTTTCTTCTAATATTGGCGTAATCAATTTATGCAGGCATGCACTGGAACCTGCATATTCTGTACAAATAGTCAATGAAATAGATTTTTCTCTTGGGTTGTTTCCTCGAGTTATCCTGATAGATGCTGCTGTTGTTCAGTATGCATTTGATAATGTTTCTAAAAAGATTACGTCATGCATACCTCCTCTTTTTTTTGTTTCACTAACAACACAGCACCGGATAGATTCTTTTTTTCAGAAATATTGTATTCCTTTTCCATGTGATCTTGATTTACTCCGCCGTCTTGTTGCACAACGGATATCGTTATTAAATAATATAAAATTACTGCCGGACAGAAAAAAAATACAAGGAGTTTCAAATAAGGATGTCGCTGGCTTTGAAAAACTGGTTGGCAAATCTAATGAAATAGTATCTGTGAAACAGCAGCTTAAAGTAGTCTCTTCAAAAGATCTTACGATTTTACTGCTCGGAGAAAGCGGTACTGGCAAATCTCTTGCAGCTGAATTGATACATAAAAACTCATACCGGCAGAATAATAATTATGTACAAGTGAACATGGCATGTATTCCCGATGGACTTGCCGAAACTGAATTATTCGGATCTGTTCCGGGGGCATATACAGGAGCTGTAAAACGGTCCGGGCGGTTTGCAAAAGCCAATGGGGGAACATTATTTATGGATGAGATTGCTGAAACATCTATAAATCTTCAGTCAAAATTACTTAGTATTATTGAAACAGGGAGTTTTTGCAGCATAGGGGCGGACATTGAACATCATATAGATGTGCGTTTTATTTGTGCAACAAACGCAGATTTGCAGTTTCTTTCAAAAAAAGGTAAATTCAGAGAGGATTTATATTATAGAATTGCCGATTATACTATAGTTTTTCCGCCTCTTCGTGATCGAAAATGCGATATTAAAGAAATTTCGGAAAGAATTTTAAAAGGGACATCGAAATATCTATCCGTAAATGCACTAGAAAAGCTGATGCAGTATGATTGGCCCGGTAATGTGCGCCAATTAATAAGTTGTCTTCGCAGAGCCTGTTTACTAGCTGAGTCACAGATTATTCAGCCGGAAAATATCAGATTTTAGCAATGAGATTTTATAACGTGTCATGAATAATGATATTGACTATTTTTTGATACAAGTCCCGCAGTTTTTGTAAAAATTTTTTCAATATATTTAGCTTCGCTTTCAGATAATGCGGCCCTCGACAAAATACTTCTCCAGAATTTTTCCATGTCAGTACGACCTGTAACACTGAAGAATCCTATTTTTTGCAGGTTATCGGCAATATTTGTAACAGTTTTATCAAGTCTGGAGAGAGAAAGCGGAGTGTAACCTGTTATTCCCTTGTTTTTTTCACGAAACAGGTGGTAACAGATAATCTGGACAGCATGAGAGAGGTTAAGTGATGCAAATTCCTCGCTGGATGGAATTGTAACACCAAGAGTACATTCTGCCATTTCTGCATCGGTAAGACCGGTTCGTTCATTGCCGAATACAGCTGCAACTACGCCACCTTTATCGACAGAGTTTATACCTGTGATGTCTGATGCCTTTGATGCAAATTCTTCCGGTAGCAAAAGTTTCCCTTTTCTGTGTTTTCCACGGCGGCGTGTTGTTCCTGCTGAGAGCGTACAATCTGAAGCTGCCTCTGTGATTGAAGCGTAAAAATGAGCCTGTTCCCATATAGAACCGGCATGAATAGCAAGAATATGTATTTTTTCATCGTTGTAATCTGTGCGTTTTCCGACGATACGCATATCATTTATACCGTTGTTAGCCATCGCTCTGCATGCTGCTCCAATATTCCTGCTTTCTTCCGGTCTGACGAGAATTATGCAAATTTTTTTTAGATCCATAGCTTTATTATACTTTTTTTTTTGATTATACGCTATATAATGTAACTATAGACAGATTTTGTTTTTCTCTTTAAAAAGCAGCAGAAAATGTCGATAGTAGTTAAAATATATAATTACCTGATGGTTGATTTGACATTATAGTGATTTTTGGTATATTATAGGTAGAAAATTTACAGTTTTTTCCGGATGGCGGAGGCGTATGGTAAATAGTAATAACCTGGTTCCGGGTTTTAATGAAGAAAAGGACGATAGCCTGAAAATTTCTCTTGAAAAAGTAGATGAAGTACCTAATGGATTGTACATCTATCTTAATGGCTATATAGATACATATAATTCTAATTTTTTCCAGAAAAAAATACAAAAGGTTGTAGAAGCTGGATTTATAAATCTTATTTTCAATTGTTCATCATTGAATTATGTTTCATCAACCGGTATCGGTTCATTTACCGCTTTTCTGAAAATGGTAAAACCGAAGGGGGGTGACATAGTTCTGCTGGAAATTCAGCCTAAGGTATATGAGGTTTTTCAGCTTTTAGGTTTTTCACAGTTCTTTAATATAAAGGATACGATAGAAGATGCTGTTTCTTTATTCAAAAACGGCGCTCCTGTTGTTAATAGTGTGTTTCCCAAAGTATTTGCATGTCCTGTTTGTACAAAACGTCTTCGTGCAAACAGGTCAGGCCGTTTCCGTTGTTCAGAATGCAAATCGATTCTTGCCATTGATTCTCAGGGAAATGTTTCGCTTGGTTAAAAGATGTTTTTCTAATAAGAAAAAGCCGGATGCATTGCATTCCGGCTTTTTTTTATGGCTTGTAATAAAGGTGATTATTTGAGCATAACCTGTGGATAACTGTGGATAAGTTGTGGATAAATATGGAGAAAAAAGAGATGAATAATTTTTTCTCTCTTGTATTCTGCAAAAAGACAAAAAACTTTAATCGCACTGTAATTAATTTTTTAATTTATTGTATTATAAATAATTACATCCCAATGTGATTATTCATCTATTTTCTGGTATTGTGAAGAAATAAATACAGTTCTGATATTTTCGTTTTTCTGTTGATAACCGGTGGATAAACAGTGAATTAGTATGTGGATATATGAGATAATAAAATTGCAAATCTGCCGATAATATAAAGGAATACGTGTGATTGGAGATGTAATGATAAAATCACTGAAAAAATCTTTACTGCTTATACCGGCATATATAGCAATTCTATTGTTCAACTGTGTATTAGGTGTACTTATATATATGCTGTACTTTAATACAGCCGGGCTTATCGCCGGAAAATCAGTGCAGCTGTTTGACAGGCACATTCTGTTCGAGGGGTTTTTTATTGTTGTACCTATTGTGCTTCTACTTTCCGGCACACTGCTTAGTTGCTACCGTATCAGGCATTCCGGCGGAGGAATCCTTCCTGTGATAACTTATGCACTGTTGGGGGCTGTAACCTGGAGTCTATTGTATCCGGCTTTTATAGAGTTGAAAAAAAATTACCATGTAATCTCTGATACGAAAATAAATGGGCTTACGGAAGGATATTTCAGAAGTGTCGATGATGAGATTGTTTATTTCCCCCGTGGTCCTGTTTCTGCAGATACAGATGCCGTCGTAATAAACATGAATGAGGTTCAGAATGATGCTGTATCAATACGAAAAATAAATTATCACCGCATAGCAGATGGATCTGCTCCGTTCAAAGACAGTCTTATATGTGAGACTATACCAACGATGCCCGGATGGATTATGGAGGGATTTGCTGCTATTGAGACTCGTGCAGAGAATGCATGGCATAGCGGCTATATACACTGGCTCTGTTTTATGTCGTTCGGGCTGGCACTTTTTTCTGTATATTCATTAACTTTCTGCAGTGAATGGCGACTTATCAATATTATATATCTGCTTCTGATGGAAGCAGGTGTTCTGTCATTTAATTTATTATATTTTTCTGATTATTTCCTGTCGCTTAGAAAATTTTCGAACTTGATCGGAAGTACTTCTGCTTTTTTAACACATCTTGAAGAACCTCTGCTTATCAGTATAAATGTATTCTTTTCTCTTGTGTTTATCGGCATAGGCGTTACTGCAGGTTTGACTAAGAACAGAAAAAATAAAAGGAGAAGTGTATGAAACGCGTGCTTCAAATACTTTTCGGATACATAGTCTTTTGTTTTTGCGTTTGCCTTGCTGTCGGATTTTTTTCCGGAACTTTGCCGGAACTTCTTGCAAAGTCTGTATATACATACAGATTATATGCCGGCCTCAGGTTTTTTTGCCGTATACTTCCTGCTGTTACCATCACAGGGGTAATAATCGGCTTTGCAGTTTCGTATGGACGTCATCCGGAAGGAAGTGTTATGCGTTTTTCTTCTGCTATGTTGGGAAGATACCGGTATGTTATTATTACAGGGATAATTTGTTCATTTATACTTACATGTACAGAAGAAATAGGAACACCAGTGCTTGTTTCGAAGCAGTTACAGCTTGTGCAGATGCCGAAACTCGCGCGTGAATATGTACGCATTGGAACTAAAGAATTTATATCCGGAAATTCAGACTTGGCATTTCAGTATGCAAAAAGGGCTGCGAAATTCGATCCAAAATCAGATTCTGTGCAGCAGCTTTTGAATAAAACTGAAATTGCAATAAAAACATCCCGGCAAAATAGACTTGAAACCGTTGTTCCTGAAATTTCTCAGGGAGTGAGTGAAGAAGGATATACGGTAAGTCAATTACGGAAACTTGCAGAAAAATCTTTTTCAGCTGGAAATTGGTTTGATGCTCATTATTATGCGGAAACCGGTATTTCTGTAGCGTCTCCAAAGGATACAAATATAGAATTATTAAGGAGAATAGCAGCTGCGGCATGGAATGAATTATCCCGGGCTGAAAAGATACCGGAGACAGAGGCAGAACGTGTATATAAATTGAAGCTGGATGGATATAAACTGCTTATGGCAGGTGATAATATGAAGGCGTATTATGTTTTTAAAAAATTATCGATGCAGTCTCGTGCATTGTCAATAGATCCTGATATTGTACGGTATCTGAAACTTGCGAATGTCCGGCTTGCCGCAGAAAGTTTTTTTATTGATGAAACATTCAATCTGCAGGAATTTGAGACTGCAGATAATATCTATTTTAAAATACAGCACGCTGACGGTAGTACTGATATCGTATATATAAAAGGTATAACGTCAATAAAGGGAACTGATTCAATGGTGCAATACCTTCGGGGGTTTTCTGTTGTTTCTCTTGATAAGAATGGTATAAATATTCGCCGTATGTATGTACCGTATGCAAAACTTCTTGCAGTTCCTGTGTCCGATTTTGATGATGATACGCGGACTCTGCTTGGTATTGATAAAAAAACGGAATATGTGCCTTATATACTTCTTCGGTCGATAGATCGAAGTACAGAAGGGATTGTAAGTGAACCATTGTATTGGTATGAAAGCAATACTGCTGAAATTGAAAAAGACCAACTTATTCTGCCTGTTTCTTATACTGATTTTGAACTGCTTGTTGAAGCGTCAAAGGGTGCAGAATTCATGAGCATTCCAGCTTTGATTCAGTTCGTCGGAAAAACAGTCCAATACGGGTATTCAGAGGAAGTGTTTGGACAGGTTATGCTTAATAGAATACTGTATCCCCTTTTTATTTTTATTATTATTGTATGTTCTGCCATATTTGCATGGAACTACCGTATTAGTGAAAAACTGATGTTTAAAACGGTATGGGTCAGTGCATTTCCTCTGCTTTCTATTCTGCTATACATATTATTTACGGGTTTGCTCTGGCTGTATAAACTGTTCAATTATGTCTTTCTTGGTACTGCAGGAAGAAAATATGCACTTCTTGCCGCCTGCGGAGTATATGCAGCAATTTTGATTATATCTTCGATCATGTTCCTTTCAAGAAACGCCGCAGATGCAGCTTAAATATTTATTCCTTCAATGGCGGAAAATTGTCGTTTTGTTTTTTAAAAGATATGGATTGATACTGCTTTTTGTCTTGTGCGGATCGGTTGCCGGACTGGGAGGAACTGTTACAGGTCTTGTCGGCGGTGTTTTTCTGACTCTTGTAATGAACCGTGTCCGTGATGAAAAACAATGGATAAAAGCCATTGAACAGGGGAATACGTTTTGTATACCAGATGAACCGTTCCCCGGAGCGTTGTATATGTGTGCCCTTACCGTTTACAGTCTTGACGACAGTTCAGAAGCAGTCCGACTAATAAAAAATGTTTTTGGCTCGGAATATCATGCTGACTGGAATTCAATGTGCCGTTCAGCAGCCCTCGCGCGTCAGCTGAACAGCGATCTTCTTGTTGAATGTCTTGCACATATTATCCGCAGAAATGAGGCTCTTTTTTCCCCTCTGATAATACGGAATATTTTTACATTATTTTGTGCCGCTGAATTTGCCTGGAATGGAAGGCAGGAGGCTGTAAGACCATCGCACTATCTTGCGGAACTTCTTGATTATCACTATATAAGCGATGAACTGGCCGCGGCTTATGACGTACTTGGACTTTCGACCGATGCAACGCTGGACTTGATAAAAGCAACCCATCGCAAGCTTGTTGCAAAATATCATCCTGACAGAGGTGGAGCAGGCTGTGACGCTTTTATGCGTGTACAGACTGCATATGAACTTATTTTACATCAACAGTAGTTATGTGAGCACCGACCGCTTTCAGACGTTCTACAAGATGTTCATAGCCGCGTTCAATCTGGTATACGTTACTTATACGACTTTCCCCATGTGCAGCCATAGCAGCAATAACCATTGCCATTCCCGCTCGTACATCAGGAGACACGAGGTGGTCGCCGTGGAGTATGCGAGGTCCGGACACAACTGCCCGGTGCGGGTCACAAAGTGTAATACATGCCCCCATATTGATTAATTTATCTACAAAAAACATGCGGGATTCGAACATTTTTTCGAATATAAGGACGGTGCCTTCGACCTGTGTTGCTACAACAGTCATGATACTTGTCAAATCTGGAGGAAATCCCGGCCATGGAGCATCATCAATTTTTGGTGTAGAACTTCCCATATCGTTGTTCACTTTGAGCTCCTGTACAGTTGGAACGATAAGATCAGAGCCTTCTATTGACCATGATATACCAAGTTTACTGAATCCGATGCGCATCGGCCGCATATCAGACGGATTGATGTCTGTTATTTTAATGGAACCGTGCGTCGCTGCAGCAAGTCCGATAAAGGAACCGATTTCCATATAATCAGGGCCTATGGTAAATTCACAGCCATGAAGCTGTTTTGCACCTTTTATACGGAGTATATTACTTCCTGTTCCCGTGATGTCTGCCCCCATCGCAGAAAGCATATTACACAGATCCTGTACATGCGGTTCGCTTGCTGCATTTGAAATAATGGTTGAACCTTCTGCAAGAACTGCTGCCATGACTGCATTTTCCGTTGCGGTGACAGACATTTCATCGAGAAAAATATCTGTACCGGCAAGTTTGTTTGCTGAAAAAACGAATTTGCCATTAATTTCAACACGTGCACCGAGCTGAGTGAGTGCTAAAAAATGGGTATCAAGCCTTCGTCTTCCGATAATATCTCCGCCAGGAGGAAGCATTTCTACTTTTCCTGCACGTGCAAGCAGGGGACCGGCGAAGAGAATTGATGCACGGATTTTTTTTGATAATTCTGCAGGAATTGCAGTATTTTCTATTTTTGAAGCAACAATCTTCCAGCTGTGATTGGCGATATTTTCTGCCTTTGCCCCGAATGATTGAAGTATATTCAGCATAACGGTAGTATCTTCAATGTCAGGAATATTGTGCAGAATGACAGGTTCCTGTGTAAGCAGAGCCGCTGCAATACATGGCAGAGCCGCATTTTTATTACCACCGGCTGCGAGAGTTCCCTTAATGGGGAATCCGCCGTCAATTACATATTCATGCATTATATTCTCCAGAAACAATCCCGGCAAGATTTATTATAACATCGGCAGCTTTGTCCATCTGGTTAAGTGAAGCCCATTCTGTACGTGAATGGTAATTGTGTGCACCGGTAAAAATATTCGGAGAAGGGATTCCCATCTCTGTAAGTCTTGAACCGTCTGTTCCACCTCTTATAGGCGTATTTACCGGTTCTATACCTGACTCACGGTATGCCTTTTCAAGATCCTGTACAATTTCAGGATGTGCATCAAGACCTTTTTTCATGTTGAGATACTGCTGCTTATGAACAATTTCTACACTGCCTCCGAACGAAGCTGCAACAGCTTCAGCAAGCTGTTCAACAATTTTTTTGCGGCTTTCAATCCCCTCGAGTGTGAAGTCTCTGAGAAGCAGATAAACACCAGCCTTTTCTATGTTACCGGATATTTCCAGCGGACCGTAAAATCCTTCCCTGTTATCAGTCGTTTCCGGAGATTGCCGTCCCGGAAGATTCATTGTGAATGATGAAACCATCGAGACGGCATTTATCATTCCAGCCGCCCGTGCATCACCTGTATGAGCTGCTTTTCCTGAGAATGTTACTGTTGTACCGACAGCATTGAAACATTCTGTTTCCAGCTGGCCGATATGTCCGCCGTCGACAGTATATGCGCGTTTCGCTGATATAAGGTTGACAGGTACTTTATCCATACCGTGACCTGTTTCTTCATCCGGTGAAAAAATTACCTCAATTTTACCATGTTTAATTTCTTTATGAGAGATAATAAATGAAACCGCTGTCATAATTATGGCGATTCCAGCCTTATCATCTGCGCCGAGCAGAGTCGTTCCGTCTGTCGTTATTATTGTGTCTTGTTCTGCTGCAGCCTGCGCAAGCGCACTGTCTCTGAGGGGATCAAGCAAACCTTTATCTGCAAGATTTATCACGGAACCGTCGTAATTCCGATGGACGGAAGGCATAACATTTTTACCGGTTACTTCGTCTACTGTATCAAGATGTGCAAGGAGACAGAATGCAGGTTTGTTTTCGTATCCTTCTGTTGCACAAATATCGCCATATACATAACAGAATTCCGTAACCTGTACATTTGACAGACCGATGGTAATCATTTCGGAAGCGAGCATTTGTGCAAAATCTTTTTGTTGAGGTGTTGACGGAATAATCCCTTTATCTGCAGTGTTTGAATTGCTTTCAGAATAAGTTTTTACATATCTTAGAAATCGTTCAAGCAGTTCTTTTTCATTTTTCGATGTACTGGTAATATAATTCATGACAATATCATAAGTCTTTCTTTGTGATTGTACAACAGACCTGCGGGCAGCGTATGTTGTTCTATTGGTTATATCATTTTTTTGTGCTATAGTATTACTATGCGTTTTACAAGTACAAGAAATAAGGTTGATACAGTTGGATTTGCACAGGCTGTGCTTGATTGTATGCCGTCTGACGGAGGGTATTATGTACCTGCTGATACAGAAGATCTCCGCCGCTGGATTCTATATACGGATGAAAATACTACTTTTGCGTCTATTGCAGGAACTCTGACATCGGCCTTTATAAAAGATGAATTCAGTCCCATCATTTGTGAAACGATAGCAACAAAAGCATTTCCGTTTGAACCGGTGATGCGGCGTCTTGATGATACTTACTTTATGCTTGAATTATTTCACGGACCAACGGGATATCACCGTGATTTCGGTATTTCTTATCTTGTTTCCTGTCTTGAGACTATTCTTCAAATGCGTGACAGCACGGCAATGTTCCTGTCTGTAACACGAGCAGAGCTTGGTTCTGTTCTGGCTCATGAACTTAAGGATAAAAAACGTATAAAAGCGGTAGTCGTTTATCCGAAAGGTACGGTACACGGAATGCAGGATAGTGATTATGTATGGAACGGAGGTAATATTTATCCGGTTGAAATAGAAGGTTCGGAAGCAGACTGCCGTGCATTTGTGCGGAATATATTCAGGGACCATGAATTTGTTGCTGCGAACAGGCTGACTGTTGCTAACACTGCCAATATCGGACGTTTACTGCCGCAGGCATTTTTTTATCCGTTTGCATTTTCTCGACTTAAGAACAAAACTGCAGGCGACATCTATTATGCACTAGCGCCGGGCAATTACAGCAACGTTGTAGCCGGATTGTACAGCTGGCAGTTTGCGCTACCGCTTAACGGGTTCCTTACACCGGCGACAGATGCTCTTACCGTCGATGCAATGGGAAACTGCGTTCTGCTTGACTCTGTTATTCCTCTTAATAAGCGGGATCCTGCCGATCCGATTGATCCGTCGAATCTTGAACGACTGGAGGATGTCTTCAGCGCAAATAAACTTATGATGCGTAATTTTATTTATCCAGTAAAACTTACTGACGCTTTGATTGATTCAGCTGCAAAAGAATTATTTATAAAGTATCATGTATATGCAGACCGTCATACGGCACGGGCTTTTGCGGCTGCTAAGGCAAATGAAGAAATGGTAAAAGAAGATGCCGGTACGGTAGTTCTTGTAGCGCGTGATCATCCCTCTCTTTCTGCGGATTATATGCAGCATACGCTCGGCGAAGTGCCGGAAATGCCTGAAAATATTAATGCAGTTCTTCGCCATGTATCATTGAATAAACCTGTGATTCGAACCGTTGAAGAGCTGCGAAAGATTATTATTTATATTAATAAGTTATAACTCTGTAAATGCGTTCGTAGAATATTGATCATTTTTAATCAGACGGCATCCTCTTCCGGAAACAGAAGAAAATGCCGTCTATAAATTATTTTTTTTCAGACTTTTTTGTCTGTGTTTTAGAAGGAACTTTTTTAGTCTGTGTTTTCTTCACTGCCATTTTTTTCCCTCCTGTTTTTTTTATCGTTACTGATTTTTTTACCGTACGTTTTATCTGAGGTTTTTTTACGTTTTTTTCAGCTGCCGCCTTTTTTGTCACCATTTTTACAATCGGTTCTTTTTTTGCTGTTACCTTTACGGTATTTTTTTTAACTGCTGATTTTTTTACCGTCGTTTTTTCAGCACGCTGTTTTTTCGCCGCTGTTTTTTTTGTACCTGTTTTGGTTACGGGTATTTTAGCAGCCGTCTTTTTAACAGTTCCCTTTGTTAAATTTTTTTTCGCTGGGGACTTTGTAACAGATTTTTTCTCCGCGACCTTTTTTATATCTTTTTTACCGGGAGAACCTGCAGACGCCGCTTTTGAAACATTTTTTCCTGATGAAGACTTTTTTTTGTCATTCTTTTGAGGAATGAACTGTTTTACAAATTCATCACATTTATATGATGATTTTTGTTTTGCATCGGTTAAAATAGTATTTAGCTTCAATATATTGGTTTCTCCATTTTTCTTTGTTTGGAGAAGAGCAAGTGCAATAAACAGCGAAAGGCTGCTGTCTGACAGTTCCTTGTTAAACCATTCTGTTCCATTAAAAAAGTTTTTCCCTGACAGCATTACAGCATCTTCTTTTTCTACAAAAAGAGAAGCAACCGCATAAGCTGCAGTTTTAGTATTTTTTAGTGATGAAATATCTATCGATGGCGCAAGTATAAATATTCTTGTAAGCAGGTTTTGAATTGAAGAACCCGCAATACCTATGCTTCCTGCATATTCCGTAATTTTACGTGCCAGTGAATACCGTCTTGCGCATCCTTTCTCTGCAAGTTTAGATACTGCAGCATAACAGGAAAGGACAATTTCCATGTTTTTTTCTGTTGACATTAATGTGGTTAAGAGTGAATCTGAATCTCCTGTTTTATTTCTTGTTTTTGAACTGTTTTTTACTGTCGTATTTTTTGAAATACCTGCATATATTTTTACGATACGTTCGAACATAGAACTGAACAATTCAAACTGTTTTTCAGGTGTTTCAAGTTTTACTCCGTCGTTATTTGCGAAAATTTCCGCTGTTTTATAAAACGTCAGTGCAGACGATTTTACTTTTTCCAACAGTTTTTTTACTGGGGCTGCCGTTCCGGTCCGCTTCTTTTCAGCCGCAACAACAGGGTGAAACAGTATGTTTGCATCAGGGAGAAAATCAAACATAAACAGCGCAAAAAATTTGTAGAGTTCTTTATATTTTAGCTCTTCCCATTCTGTTTCAAGATTTTCACAGCCGCGTCCCGACAATGTCTCACAGAGAATCTTCCATCGATGGTCCGGGAGGTCCTCCGTCTGCCGGATATCTATGTATACTTGTGCTTCGAATCCGTTGAGCGCTATGAACATACCGTGTTCGCTGATATCGCGGCTTGAACGTACAAACCATAATCCTGAACGTTGTTCACGGAATATGCAGTATTTATCTTCTTCTGGGCTCAGACCTAGACCTTCTGATATACTCCGGAAGCGCAGCTGTAAGTCGTTTTCACTGCTTCCTGTTTTTACCGCATATTCACATGACTGTTTTATCCAGCCCGATGAACGTTCGTATTTATTATTATAGAATACAACAGTATATTCTCCCCCTGCATTGTTTGAATAGGCGAATATATTTTCATTGATATGCCCGTTATCCCATACATCATAGAAAAGAAAATTTTCTACCTGTGCGAAAAGGTATCGTTTTTTCATAAGGGGGAAAATGTCATGCCAGTGCCGTGCGACGAGTCCCTGGTCAGGCTGTTCATCGCGGTAAGCCTTTGTGTATTCCATTCCGTATTTTTCTTCGAAACCTTCGATTTGTCCATGTCCGAACATAGGGAGCCCCGGCATTGTTATCATGAGTGTACAAACCCCGAAGTATTTATCTCCTTTACCGAATTGAGCAACGGCTGTTTCCTCATCAGGATTATTCATGAAATTTACGAAACGTTTTAATATCTGCGGATCAAATTTAATTGTATTTTTTATTGTGTCCCGGTATTTCTGATTTTCTTCTTTTTTCAGCATATTCATGAAAGCACTGTTATAGACACGGTGCATACCGAGCGTACGGACGAAGTATCCTTCCATCATCCAGAATGCTTCTGCAAGAAGAAGTGTATCAGGAACTTCTTTTGCTATACGGTCAACAACCTCTCTCCAGAATTCATTCGGGATTGCATCGTTGAACTGTTTGGTAGAAAGTGCCGTTTCCGATCTGGTAGATATGTCTCCTCCGTGGCCCTGTTCCGGATACCATAGCCGTCTGATATGTTTTTTCGCAAGAACCATTGCTGCATCAAAACGTATGATCGGGAAATTTTTTGCAACTTTAATGATTTCCTGTATGACTTCTTCCCGTGTTTCAGGATTAAGGAAATCCAGCTGTGCCGTGTCATTCCATGGCATTCCTGTACCGTCGTTTCCGTGATAGATGTAACGCACGTCTCCCGTATTATTGTCGATACGTTTGAATACGACTGCACAGTCTGTTTTATCATAATAGTGATCTTCAAGATAAACGCTCACCCTGTTGTCGAGGGATAGATTTTCACCGTTGAACGAATACTGCGGAAACGGACAGTCCCGCCGCTGTATAAACAGATCCGGTTTTTCAGCGATCCATTTAGAATCCATTCCGGTGTGATTCGGAACCATATCGGATGCAAGACGAATACCCCTCTGCCATAGACGTGTGCGAAGATTGGAAAGTGCGTCCCATCCTCCAATATTTCCTGCGATTTCATAATCATAAAGGCTGTATGCACTCGCCGCAGCTTCAGGATTTCCGCATATCTGTTTGATACGCTGACTTGCATGGCTTCGCTCCCAGAGTCCTATAAGCCACAGCCCTGTGAAACCTTCTTTCTGTAAGTCGTCAAGTTCTTCATCAGGAATCAGGTCAAGCCGGTTGATGGGCCTTTTATATTTTTTTGTAAGCTGATCAAGCCATACGAGTACCGTTTTTGCCATAAGTACGACTTTCGGCATCCAGTCGCTGTCGGCGCTGAAACGTTCATATTCTTTCATCAGATTTTCATAATTGTAGGGAACCATATTCGGGGAACCGCCGTTAAACGGGTGCCATGCAGCTTTCTCTTCCTCACTTATTGTATCGATTCCTGCAAGTAATCGTTGCAGCCATTCGCCAAGCATACCGCTCCAGTGCAGGCGGATATAGTCAAGCTGACCCTTCAGACTTTCCGGACTGAATACAACAGGCTCCCGCAGGAGTGAAATAAGATCGTGATTAAAAGGCCCAAATACGGGCAGTGTTTTTACATATTGCTGAATTATTGTCCAGCTCTGGGAATAAAGAGGATCAGATGAAAGCTCTTTGTCATCAAAGAGTATGGCAAAAATTTTGAATGCAGGATTTTCGTTTGCAAGATGGAGCAGAATAAGTTCTTCAAGTGTCTGTTCCCGGTTTGTACGCAATTTTTTTGTACCCGGATCAAGTGCTGTCTGCGAAAGATACTGTCCGGCGGTCAGTTTACCCTGATAAACTGCTGTCGGAGGGAAATATGACATAAACGACAGCAGCAGTTTGTCTACGTTTTCTTTTCCGCAACCACCGTCGAGTTTTTCAAGTATACCGGTAAATGCCGTTTCTTTTTTATCCCTGCGGTAGAGCATACAGACATAATGGAATATTTCATCAATGAGTCCCATTGCATTAAGCTGCCCGGCAGAAATCCGTTTTTCATGTTCGTTCCGTTTGTCGAACAATGCATTAAGTTTTTCTGCGAAAGACCGCACATTTTTCATATCGACAAGAACTGCATTGCCGGTAGACATGTATGTAGTTTTATCAAAATTACAGAGATCCCTGATCTTCCTGCTTATATGGAATTCATTGTATGAAATTTTCATTTACTTCCTCCGATATGTTTTTCTGCAATAGCTTTTATATTCAAAATAAGTTCATTATCTTTTTCTATTGTTTCGATTTGTACAGGCATACGGTATGTCCAGTTAAAGGGACTTACTGTTCCGGGTATATTTATGCGTTCATCAGCAGGGGTTTCCAGCCAGTATGATTTATTCATATAAAGAAAATCCTGAAGCGGATGTATACACCACAAACTTTCTGATGTTGCAGCTGCAGAAAGAATACTGCGTGCTGTTTCCGCTGTGAAAGATTTATGAAGTTCTTTCCGACTGTCAAATGAACCGGGATATGTTTTTGCAAAAAGAGATGCCGCGTATGTATCCTGTTCCCACCATTCTCGTATTGTAGTTGAATCGTGCACCGACGTCGTCGTAACGGACAGTTCCGGGTATTCACTGAATGGAACATATGGCTGTCCGTCTTTATCCCATTTGCGTGCCCACCGGACAACGCGCAGCGATAAAATATTATTGTCTTTCATAACAGGGGGAAGACAAGGAAGATTTACACCAAGATCTTCTCCGCATGCAGTCATATTAACAGAACTGGTGAGTGCTTTAAGAATATCAGAGGCCTGTTTTTCCCAAAGTTTTTGCTCATTATCTGCAAGGGAAGCGAACATATTCTGCAGTTTCTGTTTTTCGACGTCACTGAGTGTTGTCCATGAAGTTGATGATGTATATGTCCACAGTGGAACGAACATGTCTTTTTCTATTTCAATCAGACACCGGTTCAGCCATGAGTGTGCAAGCTGTTCCTTAATCCGCTTTGCCGTATCTTCACTGCAAAGATTTCCGAAGTTGAGTTCGTAAATATCTTTATCACCTCTGATACCGGAATTGAAAATCCATAATTCCTCATTTGCCAGCTGTGTCATACACGTTGCAAGAATTTTATGTGCCGTATCATAATTCCATGTAATATTCTGAATTACACCGGTTTCGACATGCGGCTGTGAAAGCCATCTGACTCTTCCGCTGTCAAACCCTGCTTCATACAGTTCTTCCCGCGTGACAGCCCTGTACGGATCTGTATGGCCAAGAACAGCTGTCGTATCGCGTTCCGGAACTGCCCATATCCGAAAAAAACCAAGGATGTGATCAAGCCGGTATGCGTCGTAGTACTGTGCAGCAGATACGAGTCGTTCTTTCCACCATGCATAATCTGTTGATTTCAGATATTTCCAGTTGTACGTCGGAAATCCCCAGTTTTGCCCTTGTGGGTTCTCTCCATCTACGGGTGCACCGGCACGCAGTGTCTGATTAAAAATTTCAGGCTGTGACCATGCGTCACATGAATCCTCATTCATGAGAATGGGCATGTCCCCTTTGAGAATGATGCCTGCCTTTCGTACTTCAGAGGCTGCCTGAGCGAACTGCTGTGCGGCACGCATCTGTGTCCACGCATAGAACAGGTGTTCTTTTTTGTCATCCGCCTTGTCCCAGCGTGCTGCAATTTCACTGCCTGTAATGATACGGTCGGCTGGCTTCCATGATTTCCATGACGCCTGCATGTATTTCCATTTGAGGTTTTTATAGACGGCATACGGAATAATCCATTGATTCTTTTTTATCCACGCGATAAGTTCAGCTGATGGTTTTCCGGTTTTTGCAGTTTCTGTAGATCCGTAGAGCATCCGGAGGAGTTCAATTTTTGTGTTAAGAATTACATCGTATTTGTATCGGTGGCTGTATGGATTGTTATTATTATAACTGTCGTATTTGTCTGAGAACTGTTTATCAGATGAACGTGTTTTCGAAAATTCGGGAAGATCCGTCATTGAAATATAAACAGGGTTCAGTGCAAAAGCAGATAAACCGCTGTATGGCGACGACTGTGTCCCTGTATCATTGACGGGAAGCAGCTGGATAATCGTAAGACCTGCTTTTTTACAAAATTGAACAAATTCTGAAAGTGCAGGAAATTCTCCAATAGCAGGATACTTTTTAGAATAGAGAGCCCCGAGCGGCACTACAATTCCTGTACGTTTATTATTATTGTTGATTTTCATTCTCTCTATTCTAACACGATATATAATTTTTTGGTAGCAATTATTTCATATGAGAATATCTTCAATATAATAATAGTATTCTACAAATTGAGGAATCCTGTCGTCCAATGCCATATTGGTTTTGCAAGGACGTTTGAGAAAGGTTGTATCCTGTAAAAGTCCGGAAGCCAGCTTGTATCGTCGGACAGATCCTGATAGAAAAGATAGTCAAAATTATATGCATCAATGAGATCGCGCAGATCTTCATCCTCTGTTTTATTAACAAGACGATTCTCTATCGATAAAAGAGCCTCTCTTCGTTTTGCAAGATGAACTTCCTCTTCTTTAAAAGGTACAGGCGTGTACTGCGACATAAGTGAAATTATTGCTTTTCCATCTGCATTCTTTTTAAGCCATTCAAGTGTGTCTGCTGTTTCTTCAAAGTGTCCGGGCAGAAATAAATGTCTGATGATGACACCCTGTTCAATTTTTTCTTTTTCGATGCCGTTTTTATTTTTTTTTGATATTTTGAGCGGGTTGTGTTTTATCATCCAGACGACAGCTTTTTTTGCAGCATCCGGATAATCTTCTGCGGCGAATAATTTTTTTGCAAGTTCATTCGACAATGTTTTTAAATCAGGCAGCCATATGGAGACGGTGTTTTTAAGCAGTTCAAGCATTTCAACAGATTCGTATGATGATGTGTTCCAGCAGTACGGAATGGTAACACCTGCTTTGCGGGCAGTTTTCAAATATTCTGCAAGTTGTGGTATAATATGACTTCCTGTGACCAGATTGATATTTTCGGCGCCATTCTGCTGCAGACGGAGACATATTTCAGTGAATTCTCCGGGACTGACCACCCGGCCAGTCCCTTGCTGTGATATCTGATAGTTCTGACAAAATGCGCAGCGGAGCGTACATCCTGTAAAAAATATTGTTCCACTGCCTCCGTGTACCGTTACAAGCGGTTCTTCTCCGAAATGCAGACATGCAACAGCAATGCGTATGCTGTCTGTCTCACCGCAGAATCCGTTTTTACCGGCTGTACGGTCTGTCCCGCATTTACGGGGACATTGCGTGCAGAATGTATAATACTGTTGTATGTTGGTACTCATTGTCAGACCGCCTTTCTGTCTACGAGTATTGTCATAAGAGCGGACAGAACTTCAATTGGCAGATCCTCTGCTTCGTATCCGGTAAGCCGTCCGATTTCAGTCCAATCGTCATCAGAAAGCAGATCACCGTCTTCTGCACTTCCGCTCAAAAATGACATCATTGCACCAAGCTTGTCTATATGAATATCGGTCGGTTCTTTTTCGGCAGAAACTGACGTTTCTATATATTGTGACAGCCAGTAATCGGCTATTGAGCGGGGGAGTTCTCCCTGAATCCGTACACTTCGTACAAGCAGATCTGCAGCCTGTCTGCAAACATGTGCCGCGTCGTATCGTCCGCCATTTTGAATTCGTTCTCTTTTGATGATACGGTGAATATCGCTCCGGAATTTTTCTATATCAGTCATATTTCTACTATATATAATTTTTTTCCTCTGGGGAAGAGCTGTCGAAATATCGTGCAGATGCAGGGAGGCAGAAATTCCGTAAGTAACCTGTCAGAAGTCTGTGTGTTTTTACTGTTTTTAAATCTTGACAAGAAAGGCAACTACTTTTACACTGATACCATGGATTTGAGAACTGTTTTAACCACTGATACTGTAGACCTTCATTTGAAGGGAACAACAAAAGAAGAAATTATCGACGAAATGCTGGACATACTTGTGAAAGCCGGCAAAGTTACAGA